>DAIOWG010000236.1:0-5190 GCA_036758645.1 Dokdonella sp.
GCGAGCAAGGGTCGCATGACCGACCAGGGACCCGACGCGACGCTGCAGCTCTCGAAACTCGGCGGCACGCTGCGCAAGCGGCCCGTCTCCGGCAGCGCCGACCTCGCGCTCGAACCGGGTTACGTCGTCGACGGCAAGCTCGATCTCGTCTCGGGCAAGAGCCGCATCGCCGTGATCGGCCGCGGCGGCGACCGCACCGACGCGGCGGTCACGCTCGCGATCGCTTCGCTCGGCGACTGGCTGCCCGATGCGGGCGGCGCGCTCGAAGGCGACTTCCGCGTGCAGGGCCAGTGGCCCGCACTCGCCGTCGACGGCGCGGCGCGCGGCTCGCGCCTCGCATTCGGCGACACGCGCATCGGCTCGCTCGACCTGCGCGCGACGCTCGATTCGATCCAGCCGCCGCGGGGGCGCGTCGATCTTGGCGCAACCGACCTCTCGACCGCTGGCCTCGTGTTCGACACGCTCGAACTCGACGGCAGCGGCAGTGCCGAGCGACATGATCTCGAACTGAGCGCGAAGGGCCCACCGGCCCACATCACGCTCGCGCTCGGCGGCGCCTTGCGCGACGACGGACGCTGGAACGGCAACCTGCGCACGCTCGACCTCGCGATCAAGGACGCGCCGCGGCTTGCGCTCGAGGCGCCTGCGCAACTCGCCTGGGACGGGCAGCGCTTCAGCGCGCAGGAAATCTGCCTCGCGGGCGGCGGGCCGCGCGTATGCCTGTCAGGCGACGGCGGCGCGGATGGCGCACTCGCCGCGCGCTATCGCATCGAGCGACTTCCGGTCGAACTGCTCGCGCGGCTCGCGGCACCCGATGCGCCGCTGCGCGTCGAAGGCATGCTCGACGGCAGCGGCGACATCCGTCGCGATGCGGCGGGCGCACTGGGCGGGCAGGCCACGATCCAGTCCGCGAGCGGCCGCATTGCATGGCCCGAGGAAGCCGCGCAGCCACTGCTCGAGTGGAGCGGCCTCGCGCTCGACGCGCGGCTGTCGCCGCAGTCGACGCACGCGACGCTGCGCGCGGCGCTCGACCATGGCGGGCGCATCGATGGCGACCTCACGCTGTCGGGGCCTCCGGGGTCGAGCCAGGCGCTTTCGGGACGCATCGAGCTCGTGCTCGAGAGCCTCGCCTTCGTCGAGCTGCTGACGCCCGAAGTCGCAAACGCGAAGGGCCGGCTCGCGGCCGACTATCGCTTCGGCGGCACGCTCGCCGAACCGGCGCTCGATGGCGCGCTCACGCTGAAGGATTTCTCGGCCGAGATCCCGACCGCGGGATTGCGCCTGCACGACGGAGACGTGAGCCTGCGCGCGATCGACGCACAGCGCTTCGTGCTCGAGGGGCGCCTGAAGTCCGGCGAGGGCACGCTGGTGCTGTCCGGCAGCGGCGGGCTCGATCCGGACGCACCGTTCGAGGCGAACATCAAGGGAGAGAACTTCCTCGCCGCCGACATTCCCGCCGCGCGCGTCGTGATCTCGCCCGATCTCGTGATCGCGCGCGGTCCGGACAACATCCGCATCGGTGGCAGCCTCGAGATCCCGCAGACCGATGTCGACCTGGCACGACTGCCCGGCGGCGGCGTCTCGAAGAAGTCGCCCGATGTCGTCGTCACCGATGCCGAGCAGCCCGAGCCCGGCGCGCCGCTGCCGCTCATCGTCGGCGTCGACGTGAAGCTCGGGCGCCAGGTCAAGCTCGCAGGCCTCGGCCTCGACGGCCGCGTGCGCGGCCAGCTGCGTGTCGACCAGCGCCCGGGCAAGCTCGCGACCGGCACCGGCACGCTCAACGTGAGCGGCACCTACAAGGCCTACGGCCAGGACCTCGAGATCGAGAGCGGGCGCCTGCTGTTCGCGGGCACCGCGCTCGACAACCCGGGCCTCGACATCCGCGCAGTGCGCAAGATCCTCGGCGAATCCGGCGATTTCGGCGGCGACACGGTCACCGCGGGCCTGCAGGTGCGCGGCACCGCGCAGTCGCCCGTGTTGACCGTGTTCTCGAACCCGACGATGGAGCAGTCCGAAGCGCTGTCCTACCTCGTCACCGGCAAGCCGTTGTCGAGCCTCAAGAGCGGCGAAGGCGACATGCTCGGTACCGCCGCGCGCGCGCTCGGCAGCGCGGGCGGCGACCTGCTCGCGAAGGGCATCGGCGCGCGCATGGGCGTCGACGCGGGCGTTTCCGACAATGCCGCACTCGGCGGCGCCGCGTTCACCGTCGGCAAGTACCTGTCGCCCAAGCTCTACCTCAGCTACGGCGTCGGCCTGTTCACGCCGGGCGAAGTCGTGAGCCTCAAGTACCTGTTCAACCGCCGCTGGAACTTCGAAGCGCAGAACGCGACCACCGGCAACCGCGCGGGCATCAACTACCGCTACGAGCGCTGATTCCGCGCGCCGCCCCTGGTTCCGCTTCTGCTTCCCCCGCTCGCGCGGGAAGATGCCCCGCAGGGGCATGCACCGCATCGAATTGCCACAGGTGCGCAGCGTTACAGGAACGCACCCGCGATACCCGCAGCTTCGCCGGTTCGTCGCGAACTAAGCCTTGCCACCCGCCCTGTCTGCAAGACTGTTGCGCAATACCGGGACCTGGCTCGCAAACGCCAATCCAAGCCCGCGCACGCGTGCCAACGCCGGAATCCTTGAACTGAACAAGCGGCCAATCGCATCGAGTCCGTACGCCGCCACCGTCGACTCGCTGCGCCGCACGCGCTCGTAACGGCGCAGCACGTGCGCCGCGCCGATGTCGCTGCCGCGCTCGCGTGCGGCGCCGAACACGCGGCGCAGGCAGCGCACGTCGCGGAACGCGAGGTTCATGCCCTGCCCTGCGAGCGGATGGACCACATGCGCGGCGTCGCCGGCCAGCACGCAGCGACCGCGAACGAAACGTTCGGCGAGGCGCAGGCGCAGCGGAAACGCGGCGCGCTTCGTGGTCGCGGTGATCGCGCCGAGGCGAAAATCGAACGCGCAGCCGAGTTCGGCGCGGAACGCTTCGTCGTCGAGCGCGAGGATGCGCGTCGCTTCTGCGTCCGGCAGCGACCAGACGATCGAACAGCGCCCGTCGGCAAGCGGAAGGAACGCGAGCGGGCCGCCGGGCTGGAAGCGTTGCCAGGCCGTGCCTTCGTGCGGGCGTTCCGTCGCGACGTGAGCGACGACTGCGCGCTGGCCGTAGTCGCGGCCTTCGAACGCGATGCCGAGTTTCGCGCGCACCGACGATTCGGCGCCCTCGGCGGAAACCAGCACCTTCGCACGCAGGCGCGTGCCATCGGCGAGCGTCGCGGTGACCGCGTCCGTTCCGTCGTCGATCGCGTCGACTTCGGCCGGGCACAGCATCCGCACGCGTGCTTCCGCAGCGAGCGCCTGCCACAGGGCGTGCTGGACCAGCTTGTTCTCGACGATCCAGCCGAGCGCGGCTTCGCCCTGCTCGGCCGCATCGAAATGCAGCGAACCCGGCGCGAGCGCGTCCCACACATGCATCTGCCGATACGGACCGATGCGTGCGGACGCGATCGCCGACCACGCACCGATGTCATCGAGCAACGCGCGTGCATCCGGCGCGAGCGCAACCACGCGCAGGTCGACGTCGTCGCCGGGGCGCCATGGCGTGGGCTCGCGCGCTTCGACCACCGCGACTTCCAAGCCGTCGCGTGCGAGCGCGAGCGCGAGTGCGCCACCGGCCGCCCCGGCGCCGACGACGATCGCGTCGAGTTCATTGCGGCCGCGCGAGCGGCGCGTTGATCCTGGCGCGAGGCTCATCGCATCAACCCGAGCGCGGGTACGTTGCCGCGATAGCCCATCCCGCGCAGCGCGAAGCGGTGCTTGAGCGGGCCGATGCGGTCGATCGCATGGAAGCCAAGCGAACGCAGTACGCGCAGCGGCAGGGAATCGTTACCCATGAGGCGCACGAGATCGTCGCTGAACGACGTCGTCGCCGCGCGATCGGGCGCGCGCAGCTCGACATGGCGCGCGAGCAGGGCCGCGTCGCCGGGATCGCCGCCGCGTGCGTGCGCATCGCGCAACAGTTCGGCCAGGGTCAACGCATCGCGCAAACCGAGGTTGAAGCCCTGCGCGCCGATCGGATGCACGGTCTGCGCGGCATTGCCGACCAGCACGCAGCGCGCCGCGGTCGTGCGTGCCGCGAGCATGCGTGCGAGCGGATACGGCTTGCGCCGCCCCGGCCGCGAGAAGCGTCCGGCGCGCCACCCGAATCGTTCGTGCACGAATGCGAGGAACGCGTCATCGTCGAGCGCGGCCACCGACGCTGCGTCGCACCTCGGCACGCTGAGCACGAGACCCGCGCGGCGTTCGCCGAGCGGCAGCAGTGCAACGGGTCCGGAGTCGGTGAAACGTTCGTACGCGCTGCCGTCGAGCGGACGCTCGGTCGTCAGCGTCGTCACGAACGCGGATTGTCCGTAGTCGTGGCGGACCGCTTCGATCGCGTGTGCCGCGCGGACGAAGGATTCGGTGCCATCGGCCGCGACCAGCAGGCGCGTGCGCACGCGCCGCCGGGCTTCCCCGCAGGCGAATGCGACCGTGACGCCGTGGCCATCGTCGGGGTCGACCGCGACAGCGGTTGCCGGCGCGATGCGTTCGAGGCCAGCGCAGCCGTCGAGCCTGCGCAACAACGCATTGCCGAGCTCGCGCGCGGGCAGCACGGCGCCGAATGCGGGCAGGCCCAGTTCGGCCGCGTCGAAACGCACGGCGCCGAAATCGCCGCGCCGGCTCACATGGATGCGATGCAGGGGCGTCGCGGGCGTGCCTGCCCCGAGCACGCCGAGCGCCTCCAGTGCATTGACGCTCGCGCGCGCGAGCACGAGGTTGCGTTCGTCGTAGCTCGGCTGCAGGTCGACGCGCGGCGGCGCCGCTTCCGCCAGCGCGACGCGCAGGCCCGCGCCGTCGAGCGCGATCGCGAGGCTCGCGCCGACGAGGCCGCCGCCGACGATGAGGACATCCATGGGCTCGTTCACGCCGCCATCATAGCGGCCGCCGGGGGCGTCACGGCGTCCGCGCGCCGCGGCAGTCCGTCGCCATCCTGCTAGACTGGCTGCCTGCACCACCGGACCTTCGAACATGACCCACGTACCCGTGCTGTCCCCCGGCGCCCGCGGCGGCATCCTCGCGTTGCTCGCTGTCGCGATGCTGGCCACGCGCCTGCACCATTTCGCTGCCGTCCCCGATGCTTCGTGGGCGGTGTTCTTCATCGCG
>DAIOWG010000237.1:0-1964 GCA_036758645.1 Dokdonella sp.
GGAAGCCCGATGCCGGCGTCAGCGTGAACTGCGTGGTCGCGCCATCCGCCACCGATTGCGGCGTCGCCGGGCTGATCGTGCCCGACGGCGTGCCGACGCTCGGCGTGACGGTGTGCGTGACCGGGCCGACGATGGTGACTGCGGCGCCGCTGGTGTCGTGGCAGTAGTCGATCAGCGTCGTCGGGTAACCGGTCGGCGCGGTGGTCGTGAAGTGCGCATAGCCGTAGCAGGTGCCGACGGCACAGTCGTAGCGGAAGCCGAGGTAGCCGTCCACGCCCGCGCGGAAGTCGGTCATCGCACCGCCAGTGCGCGACCAGGTCGAGGCCGGACCGATCACCGCGCCCGACTGCAGCACGGAATAGTTGGCGCTCGTCGTGGTCGGCGCGACCGCGGCGTTGCCGGCCGGCGCGTTGCTCCAGAACATCGCGAGGCCGCTGTTGTTCCAGATGTTGAGGTCGTAGCCCGTGAGGTCGTCATCGAGGATCGCGCCGGTCGCCCAGTTGATCGACGTGCCATCGACGGTCGCTGCCATCGTGTGGTTGATCGGACCCGAGCAGACGAAGCCACCAACCGGATCGGCCTCGAAGTTCGCGATCACGGTGCAGTCGGCGGTCACCGATGCGGTCGTGAACACGTTGCCCGCGAGCGAGCCACCGCAGGTGCCACCGACGGTGTCGACGTGGAATCCGGCGTCCGCGGTGAGCGTGAACTGCGTGGTGGCCCCATCATTGACGACCTGCGGGGTCGCCGGCGAGATCGAGCCGGACGGCGTGCCGACGCTCGGCGTCACCGTATGCGTGACCACGTCGGCCGCGAAGTTCGCGATCACGGTGCAGTCGGCGGTGACCGCAGCAGTCGTGAACACGTTGCCCGCGAGTGAACCACCGCAGGTGCCACCGACGGTGTCGATGTGGAAGCCGGCATCCGCCGTCAGCGTGAACTGCGTGGTGCTGCCGTCGTCGACGCTGACCGGAGTGGCCGGCGAGATCGAACCGGACGGCGTTCCGACGCTCGGCGTGACCGTGCGCTGGATCGGCAGGCCGTTGCAGGTGCCGAAGTTCGTGTTGTCGAGAACCACCTCGTCTGCGTCGAGGATGTTGTTCTGCGTGGTGCCGCCCTTCGCGCCGACGATCGCGATGTTGCTCGTATGGCGGGCAAAGGCAGGGGCGCCGGTCACGATCGCCGTTCCGTTCAAGCAGACGTCATAGGTCTGGGCGGCGCGGTTGGTGATCACCTTCACGTCGAAATAGGCGCCCGGTGCCCACGTCGCACCCGTGTCGACGTAGCCGGAAACGCCCGGGCTGGTTCCGTTCGGATCGAGCCGCATGATGCGGTTGACTCCAGCGGCAGGGCGCGCGAAGCGGATGCGCGCGACCACGCTGTTTGCGGCCGGATCCTGCGGGGCGAAGTCGAAATCGGTGCCCGTGCCGACCGGCGTGGAGATCGAAAGCTTCGCGCTGGCAACCGAGTACGCCTTCGTGCCGGGGGCGAACGTCGGCGAGATCGCCGCGACGGTGCCGCTTCCGGCCGTGGCCCAGGACATGCGCAGGTTCTGCGCACCCGCCGCGGGGTTGTCGGTCACGATGCGCGTATCTGCCGCAGCGCCGCCGCCGCGACCCCAGTTACCTTGGGGCAGGTTGCCGAGCCCGAACGCGGGCGCTTCGAAGCCGGCGCCGTAGGTCGGCAGGCCCGGTGCAGTGGCCTGGTAATAGGCGGTCACCGCAGGCGCGTAATTGCCGCCGTCGGTCTGCAGCGAATTCGCTGCGAACGTGTTGGCGAACGTGCCCGCAGCCGCAACCTGCACGTCGACCGAGACGTTGCACCCGGCCGGCGGGATCTGGGCACCCGTGGCGAGCGCCACGGAGCCGGAGCCAGCGACGGCGGTCACCACGCCCGAGGGGCAGGTGGTCGACGCATTCGGGGTGGCGGCGACCGTCATGCCCGCAGGCAGCGTATCGACGAGG
>DAIOWG010000237.1:1974-5189 GCA_036758645.1 Dokdonella sp.
GACGCGACGTCAGCGTTGAGCTGGCCGAGGGAGATCGTCAACGTCGTCGGCAGGCTCGCGTCCGCGTACGGCGGGGAGAAAGCTTTTGCCAAGGTCGGCAGCGGCGGTGGAATCGTCGCGCCCGGATCGATGTTGACGGTGTAGTCCTCGGCCTGGCCGTAGGACGAACCCGCAGCTTCCGAACCGCACGCGGCTCCAGGCGTAGAGAACCGCTTCACGACGCGCATGCGCGTCTGGCCGCTCACGGCGGAAAGTGGAATGGCGATATTGGCGGACGCGAACTTGCCGTCGGCGCCGTTCGAATTCGTGAACGTTCCGACCTCGACGCGCTCCGACGCGTCTTCGTTGAACACGGTGTCCTGGTTCCAGTCGAAATACGCACGAATCGCCACCGTGAAGTTGCCGCCCGTATTGCCCTCCACCCGAAGCGGATAGGTCGAGCCGGGGCGCAGCGTGCCGACGACCGCGGTGAAGTCCTCGTGCGCCGGCGATCCGTTGATCGCCGCGCTCGACGGGTTGTCGATGTTCGACATGCGCACGAGCGACACCGGCTCGACATCGTCGATGAAGTCGCGCGCGCAGTACGGCGCCGGAAAGCCGCCTGCGAATGCCGCCCCGGCGGAAAACAACGTTCCCCCGCCGGCAGCCGCGAGCGCGAGCGCTGTCTTGAACAAGAATTTCATTGAATGCACCCCTGGTTCGAAAAGGCCGAAGGCGGCCGCGACCACGCGCCCGCCGACAGGGCAGGCACGGATTACACGCTTGGGATTTCCCCTGTGGAACCTGAATCCAGCCAGCAGGCCCGCGGTCGCATGCGACCAACCACGAACCGGACAGGCCGGCGCCTCGTGTGACATGCGTCACAGGTGGCAGGCCGAGCATAGGCGCGTCGCGCTGCACAAAGCAACAGCCTGCGGATCGGGTGCGCGGGCTTTACATGGCCCCGCAATGCGCACGTGCGGCAGGGCCAAAAAAAGAGGCGGGGTTTCCCCCGCCTCGAGATCACGCTTCAGTCCGGCTTGCGGATCACGGGATCGTGATCGGGTCGCCGGCGTTGTTGTACCAGTAGCGGTTGATGGTCGCCGGAAGGCCGGTCGCGCCGTTCGTGGTCAGCTGGACATAGCCGTAGTTGACTTCCGCCGTGTTGGTGTTGACGAAACGGAAGCCCATGAACTGCACGCCAGTTACCCGGAACAGGTTCGCATTGCCATCGCCGAAGGTCGACGCCGGACCAATCACTGTTCCGGACGGCAGGACTGCGCAAGAAGCGCCAGCCACGACGCAATCACTCGTCGGCAGGACGTCCCCGCTCCACCAGAACGTCAGGTTGGTGGTGCCGTACGGATTGAAGTTGTACTCCGTCGCGCAACCCGTCGTGCAGGTTCCGCCGGTCAACCAATTGACGTAGATGCCATCGCCCGTCACCGGAATGGCGATGTTCACGAGGCCGCTGTCGACCACGTCACCGCCGCCACCGCCCGGACCCACCGTCACTTCGACCGGCACTTCCACGCGGTGCTCGTCCGGATCGTTGCTCGTGATGCAGACGGTGCCGCTGAGCGTGTCGCCTTCGGTGGCTGCAGTCGCATCGATCGACAGCGAGAGCGGCGTGCTGCCGCCCGGTGCGGTCGTGCCGGAAGCCGGCGCGATCGACAGCCACGGCAGGTCGGCCGGCTGCGAGCACGGGCCGCCCGCGGTCATGATCGCCATTGCGTCGACTTCGGCCACGGCAGGCCCGATGTTGCCGACGGCGGTGGCAAGACCGGTCGTCAGGTCGACGGTGTAGATCTGGTCGGAGAACGCACCGGCGTCGAAGCCGGCGTAGTACAACACGCCGGTCGCCTGGTCGAACGTCATGTCCTGCGCGTAGTTCGCGTTGAAGCCGATCGAGCCGATCAGCGATGCAGCGCCGGTCGTCTTGTCGATCGCGAACAGGGCGTCGGACACGATGTCGATGCCGTACATCAGGCCGTCGGGGCTCACGGCGAGGCCGACGATGCAGGCCGCACCCGTGATCTCGCCGATCTGGGTCGATGCGCCCGTGGCCGGGTTGATCGTCCACAGGTGCGATGTTGCTCCGCATGCCGCGGAAGCCCCATACAGGTTGCCCGTGGTCGAGTCGTAGTCGAGGCTGGACCAGCCCTCGCCGAGGCTGTTGGGCGCATTCGCGATCAGCGTGACCGCGCCCGTGGCCGTATCGACGGTCACGAAGTCGTTGGTATGCGCCGCCGAGAAGCCATCGATCGCGTACATCTTCGAGAAGTCGCCGTCGATGAATGCGCCGCCGACCAGTGCGTAGTCATGCGGGGCGACCTCGGTGGTCGCGCCAGGAGCCAGCGCATCGAACGTCAGGAAGACGTTGTTGTAGATGTCGGCCGAGAACACCGGTACGCCGCCGCCATTCGGCGCCGCGAGCGGGCCGGGTTGCTTGTTGACGGGCGTGCGCAGGGCGAGGGGAGCCGGACCCATGTTGGCGCGCGCCGGATCGCCGAGCGGCATCGCGAAACGGGTGCCAGGCGGCGGGAAGTGCGCGGTCGGACCAGGCGCCTCCTCGGTGCTCCAGTCGAGGTCACGATCGCCGACATTGTTGATGTCGAGATCGAGGCTCGTGCTGCCGCCTTCCGGAACGGTACCCGCTACCGCGGTCGGGTCGACTTCGATGTCGGGGGCGCCGACATTCAAGGTGGTCGTGTCGTCGTCGCTGAACAGGGTGGGGCTGGTCGGCGTCCACGCGATGCCCGAATTGTCGGTGATCGACGCGGTCATGAACGAGAACTCGTTGAACAGCGAGTCGTCGGACTGCAGGCCGATCGTCGCGCACACGCCGTCGTTGCACGACGTGGGATCCTCTCCGCCGAAGTTGTCGATCGCGGTGTACTGCACGTCGAGGTACTCGAACGAGATCGCGCCAGTCGCTTCGTCGAACACGACTTCGAAGGTCGCGCCGTCGGTGTTGCTGGTGCCGTCGTAATGCACGCGGTTGTGCCACTGCACCACGAACTGGCGGTTCGGAGCGGTGCCGACCGTGCCGTGGTAGATGTTGCCGCTCTCGGCGTCGAAGTCGTCCCACAGCGGCGCGATGACCGCTCCCGCGCCTGCCATCGGCAGCGCGGTATTCGTGAACCCGACGTCGCCGGTGGTCACGCCGAACAGGATCGCGCCGTTGTTGCCGACGCGCAGCTGGTTCGAGGTGGTGCCATAGAGCGTGACCGAGA
>DAIOWG010000238.1:0-1094 GCA_036758645.1 Dokdonella sp.
CGGTCGTGCTCATGGTGAACGCGCCGGTCGCCTTGTCGGTAACCGTGAAGTTGGCAAGGTGGCAGGTGGCGCAGAGCCCCTGGTTCGCCTCGCTGCTGTGCGTGCCGGAAAAGCCGCCGTTCGACGCGGTGTTCAGCGGGCTCGAGGAGCGCCAGGGACTCAAGCTCTACATCCGCGGCGTGTTCATCATGGACGCCAGCGAACAGCTCCTTCCCGGGTGGCTGCGTTTCGTCCGCGGCGTCGTCGATTCCGACGATCTTCCGCTCAACGTCAGTCGCGAGATCCTGCAGGAGAACCGCCTCGTCGCGCAGATCCGCAGCGCCTGCGTCAAGCGCACGCTCGACCTGCTCGAGAAGGTCGCGCGCGAGGAGCCCGAGAAGTACCTGCAGTTCACTGCGGCGTTCGGCAACGTGTTGAAGGAGGGCATTGCCGAAGACAGCGCGAATCGCGAGCGCATCGCGAAGCTTCTGCGTTTCGCATCGACGCATTCCGGTGATGATCGCAAGAGCGTTTCGCTCGACGACTACATCGGCCGCATGCAGGCCGGTCAGGAACTGGTGTGGTACGTGACCGCGGATTCGCATGCGGCCGCGAAGGGCAGTCCGCAGATCGAGGCGCTGCGCGCGAAGGGCATCGAGGTGCTGCTGCTGAGCGACCGCATCGACGAATGGATGATCGGCTATCTCGGCGAGTATGGCGGCAAGAAGCTGCGCAACGCGGCCAAGGGCGAGCTCGAGCCCGTCGACGGCGACGAGGCCGAGCGCAGGAAGCAGGCCGAGGAGGCCGCCGGCCCGACCCTCGCGCGGCTCGGCGAAGTGCTCGGATCGCGCGTCGCCGCGGTCAAGGCCAGCCATCGACTTACCGATTCGCCGTCGTGCGTCGTGCTCGGCGAGTACGACATGGCGTTGCACATGCAGCGCCTGTTGCGCGAAGCCGGACACGAGGTGCCCGCGAGCGCACCGACGCTCGAGGTCAATCCCTCGCATGCGCTGGTGCAGGCATTCGCGCAGGAAACCGATGCCGCGCGCGCGCAGGATCTGGCGCTGCTGCTGCTCGAGGAAGCGCGCCTGTCGGCGGGTGACCAGCTCGAGGAT
>DAIOWG010000238.1:1104-5185 GCA_036758645.1 Dokdonella sp.
CCCGCGGGGTTCATCGCGCGGGTGAATCGCATCGTGCTCGCGAGGTAATACGCGGGCCGTGCTTCCGTCTGTTGCCGGAGGGGCGTCAGTCGCGAGCAGTTCGCTCGTCCCATCATCGTGCCCTGGACGGTGAAGCAAGGCATTCGCACCGTCATGCTAGGATGCCGGACCCGGCCCGTTTGGCCGTCCAGATGCGAAGCGCACGATGCAGATCCAGAGCAAGTTGCCGAAGGTCGGCACGACGATCTTCTCGGTGATGAGCCAGCTCGCGATGGAGCACAAGGCCATCAACCTCGGGCAGGGTTTCCCCGATTTCGACGGTCCGCCCGCGCTGCGTGACGCGCTCTCGCGCGCGATGGCCGAAGGCAGGAACCAGTACGCGCCGATGACCGGCGTGCCGGCCCTGCGGGAGGCGATCGCGCGCAAGACCGAGCGGCTGTACGGCCGGCGCGTCAATGCGGACACCGAGATCACGGTGACGTCCGGCGCGACCGAGGCGTTGTTCGCCGCGATCGCGGCCGTCGTGCGCACCGGCGACGAGGTGATCGTGCTCGATCCGTGCTACGACAGCTACGATCCCGCGATCGAACTGAACGGCGGGCGCGCGGTGCATGTGCCGCTCGATCCGCGCGACTTCTCGCCCGACTGGCAGCGCATCCGCGATGCGGTCACGCCGCGCACGCGCATGATCATCGTCAACACGCCGCACAATCCCTGCGGCTCGGTGTTCGACGCCACCGATCTCGACCAGCTCGCCGCGCTCGCGCGCGAACACGACCTGCTGGTGCTCTCGGACGAGGTCTACGAGCACATCGTGTTCGACGATGCGATCCACCAGGGCGCGTTGCGGCACGAGGAGCTTGCTGCGCGCAGCTTCGTCGTCAGCTCGTTCGGCAAGACCTACCACTGCACCGGCTGGAAGGTCGGCTACTGCATCGCGCCGCGCGCGTTGTCGGCCGAGTTCCGCAAGGTGCACCAGTACCTGACGTTCTGCACGTTCACGCCGGCGCAATGGGCGCTGGCCGAAGTGATCGAATCCGATCCGCAACACTACCTGGGCCTGCCCGCGTTCTACCAGGCCAAGCGCGATCATTTCCGCAACCTGCTCGAAGGCTCGCGCTTCCAGCTGCGAGCGGTGGACGGCGGTTACTTCCAGGTGGCCGATTACTCCGCGATGAGCGACGCCGACGACCTCGCATTCTGCGAGTGGCTTGCGCGCGAAGGCGGCGTCGCGGCGATCCCGTTGTCCGCGTTCTACGAGTCCCCGCCCTCGGGCCAGCGCCTCGTGCGCTTCTGCTTCGCCAAGGGTGACGAGACGCTGCAGGCCGCGGCCGCGCGGCTCAAGGCACTCTGACGATGCCGCCGCGCGATCTCCGTGTCTCGCTGGTGCAGGGCGCGACGCGCTGGCACGATGCGGCCGCCAACCGCGTCTACTACGGCGGCCTCGTGCGACCGCTGCGCGGGCAAACCGACCTCGTCGCATTGCCCGAAACCTTCCTCTCCGGTTTCACCAACGACACGCTCGGCAATGCCGAAGCGATGGACGGCGAAGGCCTGCGCTGGATGCGCGAGCTCGCCGCCGAGGTCGACGCGGTCGTGACCGGCAGCCTCGTCGTTCGCGAAGGCGAGCGTTGCGTCAACCGCCTGGTGTGGATGCGTCCGGACGGCAGCCATGCGCAGTACGACAAACGGCATCTTTTCCGCATGGCCGGCGAGCACGAACGCTATGCGGGCGGCGCAACGAGGCTCGTGGTCGAACTCGCGGGCTGGCGGATCTGTCCGCTGGTCTGCTACGACCTGCGCTTCCCGGTCTGGTCGCGCAATCGCTACGACCGCACCGCGCAAGCGTTCGACTACGACGTGCTGCTGTACGTCGCGAACTGGCCGAGCGCACGTCGCACGCCCTGGCGCACGCTGCTGCGCGCGCGCGCGATCGAGAACTGGTGTTATTGCGCCGGCGTCAATCGCGTCGGCGCCGACGGCAACGACCTGCACTACGCGGGCGACAGCGTCGTGGCGGATTTCGCGGGCGAGGCGCTGGTCGAGCTCGGTGCGCACGAGCAGGTCGTGACCGTCGCACTCGACGCGCGCCGGCTCGCGACGCATCGCGAGCGTTTTCCTGCCTGGATGGATGCTGACGACTTCAGCCTCGCTCCATGAATCGTCGACGCGATCGCGCGCAGGGTGCGCGCCTGCGCCGCCGGGGTGCATCCAGAAGGCGTGTGTAGGAGCCCACCCTGTGGGCGATCCGCGCAGGAAACCGTTCGCGCGCGGGTTCCCGGATTCCCGCGATCGCGCACAGGGTGCGCTCCTACGCCATCACGTGCCATCCGATTCCCGCGTGCAGGAGCCCACCCTGTGGGCGATCCGCGCAGGAAACCGGTCATGCGCGAACGTCGGAATGGTCACGATCGCGCACAAGCTGCGCGCCTGCGTGGGCGGGCCCGGGGGCGACGTGGCTTCTTCAGAGGATCGACAGCACCGCTTCCGGCGGTCGGCCGAGCGCGGCGCGGCCGTTCGCGATGACGATCGGCCGCTGGATCAGCTGCGGATGCGCGCGCATCGTGGCGAGCAGTTCGTCACGACCGAGCGCGGGATCATCGAGCCGCAGCTCCGCGTACTCGGGCTCCTCGCGTCGCATGATCGCGCGCGGTTCGACGCCGAGGCGCGTCACGATCGCGTCGAGTTCGGCCACCGTCGGCGGCGCTTCGAGGTAGGCGACCACGCGCGGCTCGATGCCGCGCGCCTCGATCAGGGCGAGCGCCTCGCGCGATTTCGAACAGCGCGGGTTGTGCAGGATCACGACGTCGTTCATGGCAATCTCCAGGTTCACCCGTCGCAGCCGGATCAGGCCGCTTCGGAGCGCGGCGGCTCGGCAAGCTCGCGCGCGACCACCGCGCGTTCGGCTTCCACGCGTTGTGCGTAGCTTCCGAGCACCGCGTGCGAGCCGGGCGCGATCACGTCGTACCGTCGCGTCCCGAGCTCGCTGCATCCGTCGAATGATTGCACGCGCTCGATGCGATATCCGAGCAGGTCTGACTCGATGACACGTTGTTCGCGCATGCTGGCCTCCGGCGACAGGTGCCCGCATCCTACGCAGCGTCGGTGTGAACGCGGTTAATCGCTTGTTGCAGGCGGGTTAACGCCGTGAGCGCGCCCACAGGTACACCGGCGCGCCGGCGCCGACCAGCACGATGCCCCAGGCCAGCGATTCGATGCCCGTGCCCGCGAGCGCGAACAGGCTGAACACGAGCGCGAACGCCGCGCTCGTGCCGCCGAGCACGTCGCGCATGCCGCTGCGGGCATCGGCGCGCGTGAGCCGTCGCAGTTCCGCCGCGCTGCAGGCGACGTACGGCAGCAGCGTCGCCGCGGTCGAGAGCAGGATCGAGAACGTGAACAACCCGACCAGGTCCTTGCGGTAGTTCGCGATCACCAGCAGGCTCGCGAGCACGCTGCCGATGACGAGTCCGACCTGCGGCGTGCCGCGATCGTCGGTGCGGGCGAACGCGGCGGGAAACACCTGGTCACGCGCGGCCGCGAGCGGAACCTGGCCCTGCACCAGTACCCAGCCGTTGAGCGCGCCGAAGCACGCGATCACCGCGGTCGCGGCGAACGCATGGCCGAATCCCGGGCCCCACAGGCGCGCCGCCGCGTCGGCGAAGGGCGCAGGCGAGGCGGCGAGCTCCGCGCGCGGCACGATGCCTGCGACAACGGTGCAGGCCGCGATCGTCACTCCGATCGCGAGCACCGTGCCGACCAGCGTCGCTCGCGGTACGTTGCGTGTCGGATCTCGTACGTCCTGCGCGAGATTGGTGGCGCTCTCGATGCCGAGGAACGACCACAGCGTCAGCGCCGCAGTCGTGCTCGCGACGGTCCACGGATCGAGCCCGCTCGGGTTGAATGGACGCCACGCGAACGCTTCGACCGACGGCGCGGCGAACACGACGAATGCGACCAGCGGCAGCAGCTTCAGCAGCGTCGTGAGTACCTGCATCCCGCCCGCGCTGCGCACGCCGAACGCGTTGGTGAGCGTGCACGTCCACAACGCCGCGAGCGCGGTCGACAGGGAATGCAGCGGGGT
>DAIOWG010000239.1:0-5162 GCA_036758645.1 Dokdonella sp.
GCGCGGCCGCTTCCGCGAGTTCTACCAGTGCGACATCGACGTGATCGGCAAGGACACGCTGTCGGTGCGCCACGACGCCGAAATCCCGGCGGTGATCCACGCGGTGTTCCGCGACCTCGGCATCGGCGCATTCACGATCCAGCTCAACAACCGCAAGCTCATGCGCGGCTGGCTCGAAGGCCTCGGGATCGCCGATGCCGATCGCCAGGCCGCGGTGCTGCGCGAGGTCGACAAGCTCGACAAGCGCGGTGCCGACGCGGTGCGAGCGACGCTCGCAGGTGGCGACTTCGGTTTGTCCGACGAGGCAGCCATGAGGTTGCTCGATTTCGTGTCGTTCCGCTCGACGTCGCTGTCGGATGCGCTCGCGAAGCTCGAGTCGCTCGGCGAAGGCAGCGAATCGCTGCAGCAGGGCAAGGCGGAACTCGCCGAGGTGCTCGCGCTGATCAAGGCGTTCGGAGTCCCCGAATCGGATTTCGCGTTGAACCTCTCGATCGCGCGTGGACTCGACTATTACACCGGCACCGTCTACGAAACCACGCTCGACGAGCACCCCGCCATCGGCTCGATCTGCTCGGGAGGTCGCTACGAGAACCTCGCGAGCCATTACACGAAGTCGAAGCTGCCCGGCGTCGGGATTTCGATCGGTGCGACGCGGCTGTTCTGGCAATTGCGCGAAGCGGGATTGCTCGCGCGCGGCCGCAGTACGGTGCAGGCCCTGGTCGCGCAGATGGACGATGCGGACCTGCCGCGCTGCCTCGAGCTTGCGAGCGAACTGCGCGCGGCCGGCATCAACACCGAATCGGTGGTCGAGGGCGGCAAGCTCGCGCGGCAGTTCAAGTACGCCGACCGAGCCGGCATCCGGTTCGTGCTCGTGCTCGGTCCCGACGAGATCGCGAACGGCGTCGTCAGCGTCAAGGACCTGCGGCGCGAATCGCAATCCGCGATCCCGCGCGCGCAGCTGGTCGAACACCTGCGCGCCGAACTCGCGCGGGCCGATCCGGTGGCCTGAGCCGCGGGCCGTCCAGCCCCGCGGCGCGACCAAGCGCCGCGGACCGCCGCAGGCGGGCACAAGGTTTTCGCCACGCATCCACCCGGAACCCCCATGCAGACGATCCTTCTCGACGGCAGCAGCCTCACGCGCGACCAGGTGGTCGCGATCGCGCATGGCGCGAAAGTCGAACTCGCGACGACGCAGCTCGCACTCGTGCAGCGGGCGGCAGATTTTCTCGCGGCCAAGGTCGGCTGCGGCGAACCGATCTACGGCGTGACGACCGGCTTCGGCAGCAATGCCGACAAGCTGCTCGGCGCGCACCGCGCGCGCGAAGGATTGCCGGGCGCCGGCGCGAACGGCGATCGCACGCTGATGGAAGAGCTGCAGCACAACCTGATCGTCACGCATGCGGTCTGCGTCGGCGAACCGTTCGAGGCGGACGTCGTGCGCGCGATGCTCGCGATCCGCATCAACACCCTGATGCGCGGGCATTCGGGCATCCGCGTGACGACACTTCAGGCGCTCGCCGAGCTGCTCAACCGCGGCGTGGTGCCGGTGGTTCCGCGCAAGGGCTCGGTCGGCGCGAGCGGCGACCTTGCGCCGCTTTCGCATCTCGCGATCGTGCTGCTCGGCGGCGGCGAGGCGTTCGTCGGCGGCGAGCGCATGCCAGGTGGCGATGCACTCGCGCGCGTCGGCCTCGAACCGGTGCGACTGTCGTTCAAGGAAGGCCTCGCGCTCAACAACGGCACCGCGCAGATGCTCGCGACCGCGGTGCTCGCGCTCGATCGGCTCGAGCGACTGATCGAAACCGCCGACCTCGCCGCCGCGATGACGCTCGATGCGTTCGCGGGCCGCAGCGGCGCGCTGCGCGAGGAAGTGCACGTGCTGCGCCCGCATCCGGGCCAGGTCGCCACCGCGCGCACCGTACGCGGCTTGCTCGAAGGTTCGACGCTGGTCGACATCGACTACCACCTGGTGCCGCGGTTCGTCGCCTGGAGCGCGGCCGCATGGAGCGATCCCGGCGACCAGGCGCGCAGCTTCGACATTGCGTGGGACTGGGTGCCGCCGTCGCAGCGGCATGGGCGCGAAGCGTTCTACCGGCGTTTCCAGCCGTTCCGAGGCGGCAAGAAGCACCAGCCGCAGGATGCGTATTGCCTGCGCTGCATGCCGCAGGTGCATGGCGCGGTTCGCGACGCCTGGGACCAGGCCTGCCGCGTGATCGACATCGAGCTCAACGCGGTGACCGACAACCCGCTGGTCTTCCCCGACGCGCAAGACGACGGCGCGATCGAGCACCAGGTGGTGTCCGCGGGGCATTTCCACGGCATGCCGCTGGCGCTCGCGATGAGCTACGTGAAGGCCGCGATCCCGGTACTCGCGTCGATCTCCGAGCGCCGACTCAACAAGCTGGTCGACCCCGCGACCAGCGACGGCCTGCCGCCGTTCCTGATCGGCAACGAGGACGCGACCGATTCGGGTTTCATGATCGTGCAGTACACGGCCGCCGCGCTGGTCAACGACCTCGCGACGCGCGCGCATCCGGCGTCGGTGTATTCGGTGCCGACCAGCGCGAATGCCGAAGACCATGTGTCGATGGGCGCGAACGAGGCGCGCCACGTGCTCGAGATGATCGACGACCTCGAGCACGTGCTCGCGCTCGAGCTCTATACCGCGGCGCAGGCGCTCGACTACCGCCAGGACATGCTCGAAGCCGCGCGCGGAATCGCGCGCGACGGCGCGAATGCGCTGGCCGCGAAGATCGCGAACGCGCCGGGCGCGGGCGATCCGACGCGTTCGCAGTTCGAAGCCGAGGTGGAATCGCTTGCGGCTGCGCTGGTCGATGCCGGCGACTTCAGGGCCGGCAGCGCGGTCGGTCGCGCGCATGCGCGGATCCGCGAGCGCATCGCGTTCATGCACCGTGACCGGGCAATGGACGGCGACGTGCGCGCGATCTGCGCGCTGGTGGCGGACGGGAGCCTGGTCGGGCGTGGCGGAGGCGCATAGCTCGCGAGCGCTTCGAGCACCACGCCAGAAGCGGCCGGCCGCGCTGCGCGCGTCCAGCCTACGAGGCTGCTTCGACAGGCCGGACGACCGACGGTCGGCCGGCGCTCTTGCTTACAGCCCGCTCATCCCGAGCGTGTTGTATCCCGAGTCGACGAACGTGACCTCGCCCGTGATGCCCGACGCGAGATCCGAACACAGGAACGCGGCCGCATTGCCGACCTCGTCGATCGTGACATTGCGACGCAGCGGCGCGTGCTGCTCGACATGCTCGAGCATCTTGCGGAAGTTCGCGACGCCGGACGCCGCGAGTGTCTTGATCGGTCCTGCCGAGATCGCGTTGACGCGCGTGCCTTCGGGCCCGAGGTTGTACGCGAGGTAGCGCACGTTCGCTTCGAGGCTCGCCTTCGCGAGGCCCATCACGTTGTAGCTGTCGAGCGCGCGTTCGGCGCCGAGGTAGGTCAGCGTCAGGATCGCGCCGCCGCGTCCCTTCATCATCGGGCGCGCGGCCTTCGCCATCGCGGCGAGGCTGTAGCTGGAGATGTCGTGCGCAATGCGGAAATTGTCGCGCGTGAGTCCGTCGAGGAATTCGCCGGTCAGCGCCTCGCGCGGCGCGAAGCCGATCGAATGCACGAGGATGTCGAGTCCGTCCCAGTGCTGCCCGAGCGTGTCGAACAACGTCGCGATGTCCTCGTCGCGCGAGACATCGCAGGGCAGCACGAGGTTCGATCCGAAGGTGTTGGCGGCTTCGTCGACGCGGTCCTTGAGCTTCTCGTCGACGTAGGTGAACGCGAGTTGCGCCCCTTCGCGATGCATCGCGTTGGCGATGCCCCAGGCGATCGAACGCTGGCTGAGGACACCGGTCACGAGGGCGCGCTTGCCGTGCAGGAAACCCATGGGCTCTCCGGATGTGTGCGGGCTGAAAGGCGGATTCTAACCGACGCCGATTCAGTCTGCGCCGGGCGCGAGCAGCAAGCGCTGGCCGATGCGCAAGGTGCCGTTCGCGCGCGGATTGAGGCGGCGAAGGTCGCGCAGCGGGATCGAATGCCTGCGCGCGATGCCCGACAGCGTGTCGCCCGCGGCGACCACGTGGCTGCCTTGCGCGGCGGGTTGCGGCCGCGCATCCGCCAGGGCCGCAGGTTCCTTGCCTGGCAGCAGCAGCTGCGTCGATGCGGCGACCGAAGCGGTCGACGCGAGCGCATTCGCGAGCGCGAGCACTTCCACCTCTACACGGTGTTCCGACGCCCAGCTCGCGAGGGTGCCGCTGCGACCGGCGCGCTGCTCGCGCCAGTTCGCCCAGAGCGAGGCCGGGACCTTCGCGGCGTTCACCGCGAACCGCGTCGCCGCGGGCGCGGGCAGGAGCAATCGATGCGGCGGCGCGCCGGCCATGCGATTGCGGCGGTGCGCGGCGTTCCAGCGGTGGAGGTCCGCGTGCGGCACGCCCGCGAGTCGCGCGGCGAGACGCAGGTCCATCGCGGACTCGAGCTCGATGGCCTGCAGTCGATCTTCTTCCGCGGGCTCGGGCAACTCGACGCCGTGGCGAGCCGGATCGGCGACGATGCACGACAGCGCGAGCAGCCGATCCAGGTGCTGGTGCGTGATCGGGCTCAGCGGCAGGCGCGCGAGTGCGTCTGCATCGAACGCGCGATCGCCGAGTCCATCGACGAGCTTGCGCACGCGGAACTCGCCGCTGTTGAAGGCCATGTCGGCCAGGCGCCAATCGCCGAACAGCCGTTCGTAGCGTTCGAGCAGGTCGAGCGCGGCGCGCGTCGAGGCGACCGCGTCGAGACGCTCGTCGTGGTCCGCGCGCACGTCGAGCCCCTGGCCGCGTGCGGTCGCGGGCATCAGCTGCCACATGCCCGCGGGCACGTTGCCCTTCGATGGCAACGGGCGGTAACCGCTTTCGACGTAGGGCAGCATCGCGAGTTCGCCCGGGAGATCGCGGCGTTCGATCTCCTCGAGCACGATCAGCAGGAACGGCAGTCCCTCGCGCCAGCTCGCCGCGAAGTGGCGGGGCGAACGCGTGTACTCCCGCGCGCGCCGCGCGACCTCGGGCCGATGGTTGCAACCGTCGAGCCGGAAGCGCGCGCGCAGGCGATCCCACGGCGACTGCACGACAGGCTCCACGGCCACTGGCACCGGCGGTGGCGCGACCGGCAAGACCGCTGGT
>DAIOWG010000240.1:0-5156 GCA_036758645.1 Dokdonella sp.
CCCCGCGAACGCGCTGTCGACCGCGCGGACGCTCCAGGTATAGGCGCCATCGGGCAGCTGCGCGATGCTCCAGCTCGTCGCGGTCGCGATGCTTCCCGGTTGCGGCAGGCGTTCGGGCAGCGTCACCGGCACGCCGTCGCGCCAGAGGTCGAGATCGTAGGTCAGCTGCGCGGGCGGCGTGTGGTCGTCGCCGGCGCCGCTCCAGCCCATCGTCACGACGTCGCCCGCGAGTTCGGCATGCAGGCCGACGGGGGCCGCCGGAGGAAGGTTCGCGGCCGGCGTCGTGTTGCGGAACAGATGCACCTGCGCCTCGACGAGGCCGTTGCCACCGGGCACGTAGAAGCCGCCTGCCACGAGGTAGTCGAGGTCGCCGTCATCATCGAGGTCGAACCAGGTGAACGCGCCGCCGCGACCGAGCGAACCGATCGGCGCCGGCAACTGCACCCCGAGTGGCGTGAACTCGCCGCCGTCGTTGCCGTAGATTTCGGACTTGCCGACGATCTCCGCATTGCCGACATACGACCCGGTCAGCAGCAAGTCGACGTCGCCGTCGGAATCGTAGTCGGCCCAGGTCGCGGCGTTGAAATCCAGCCAGTCCGCATCGGGCGCGTGTACCAGGGTCTCTGGCACATAGCTGCCGCCATCGTTGCGGTAGATGCGCAGCACCGTCTTGTAGGTCTCGTCGGTGTCGAGGATGTTGCCCGCGACGAGGATGTCCGAATCGCCATCGGCATCGGGATCTCCGATGTCGGCGAGGCCATGCTCGATGCGGATGCCGAGCGGATCGTTCGGCGTGAACGTGCCGACGTCGTTGTCATACAACTTGACGCCGCCGGTTTTCATCAACGGATCGACATTCGCGACGAACAGGTCGAGGTCGCCGTCGGCGTCGTCGTCGATCCACGCGCTTTGCGCATGGGTGGTCGGGTCGAGCACGATGCCGCTTTCCGCGAACAGCCAGCCGCCTGCGCCGTCGCTGCCGTCGTTGCGCACGAGCACGGTGCGGAACTCGAACGCGGCGTCGTCGTAGACCGAGGGCAGCAGCAGGTCGGGATCGCCGTCGTTGTCGTAGTCGGCCCAGGTCGCCGAGCGCAGGTCGTAGGTGTCCTCGTAACCGGAATCCTCCCAGTAGGCCGGCAACGGCGTGTCGCTCGCGACGAGCGTGCCCGCGTCGTTGCGGTAGAGCACGGCCGTGCCTTCCGAGGCCACCAGCAGGTCGTGGTCGCCATCGCCGTCGTAGTCGGCCCAGGACAGGTCGGTCGCTCCCGCGAACACGCCGCCGAGCGGCACGTCCACGGGCGTGAACGACCATCGTCCATCCGCGCCTTCGCCTTCGTTGAGGAACAGGAGCAGCGTATCGGTCACGCTCTCGTTGTAGACGACGTAGAAACCCATGACCGCGAGGTCGAGGTCGCCGTCGCCATCGACGTCGGCTGGCGCGATCGAGTTGATCCAGAAATCGTCGGTATCCGGCGTGACGAACCACGGCCCTTCGGTCGGCGTCACCTCCTCGAACGACGGCTGCGCCGCGGCGGGCAAGGCCAGCGCCGCGAGCAGCGCGAACAGCATTGCATGGGTGTTCATGGCAGTTCTTCCCGCGGGCATCGGCCCGTCGTGCGTGCCGGCCATCGCGCCGGCCGGTGTATTGGCTACCCCGCGTCGCTCGCAGGCAAGTGCGGCGTGGGGGAAATCGCCCAGCCCGCTTCAGCCGCCGGCCAGCTTCGCGCGCGGTCGGGTTGCACGTCGCCGCGAACGCCGCGGCGGCGTTCAGTCTGCCGCCGAGGCGGCGGGCGCTATACTGCCGCCGCGCCACCCCGGCGCCCCCAGATCCAGAGGTCGTTTCCACTTGGCCACGACGCAGAAGCGCGCTCCCGCGCGCAAGTCCGCAACGCCCAAGGCCGCCAAGGCCCCCGCCCGCGTGGCGAAGACCGCGGGCAAGTCCGCGTCGAAGTCGTCCGCGGCGAAAAGGCCGCCATCGCGCGCGGTCGTGAAGAACGTGGTGCCGGCGAAAAAGGCCGCCGCGGCGAAGAAAGCTGCTCCGGCGAAGAAATCGGCTGCGCGCAGCGGAAAGGCCGTCGCGAAAGCCGGGCCCGCGAAATCGCCACGCACTGCGCGCCCGAAGGCCGCGAAGGTGCTCGATGCGGCCACGCGCCTGCATCAACTCGTGGTCACCGCGCTCGAGGATCTCAAGGCCAGGGACGTCGCCGAAATCGACGTGCGCGGCAAGAGCGGCGTGACCGACCTGCTCGTGATCGCGAGCGGCACCTCGTCGCGCCACGTGAAGTCGATCGCCGACGAAGTGGTGAAGAAGGCCAAGCAAGCCGGCATGCCGCCGATCGGCGTCGAAGGCCAGCGCGAAGCCGAATGGGTGCTGGTCGACCTCGGCGACGTGATCGTGCACGTGATGCTGCCGCGCACGCGCGAGTTCTACGGCCTCGAACGCCTCTGGACCGTCGGCGACAGCGCACCGGAAACGCTCGCGGGCTGATCGGCTCTCCGGACCGCCGCGTCCGCAGCCGTCCTTCCATCGCGCAGTGGTCGTTGCGACCCTTCCCTGCCCGCAGGAGAAGGGTCGAAGACCCGGACGGGCCCGCTCTTGATCGTGCGCTGCTCCCCCACATGAAAGCCCGCCTGATCTCCGTCGGCGAACGCATGCCCGCCTGGGTCGCCGACGGCTTTGCCGAGTATGCCAAGCGCCTTTCGCGCGACCTGCCGCTCGAGCTCGTCGAGATCCCGCTCGGTGCGCGCGGCAAGGGCCGCGACTCCGCGCGCGCGATTGCAGATGAAGGCAACGCAGTGCTCGCCGCGATCCCCAGGGACACCCACGTCGTCGCACTCGACGGCCGCGGCAAGCCCTGGTCGAGCGAGCAGCTCGCCGAAGAACTCGCGCGCTGGCGCATGCACGGACGCGACCTCGCGATCCTCGTCGGCGGACCCGATGGCCACGCATCCGACGTCCTCGCTCGCGCGGACCAGCGCTGGTCGCTCGGTCCGCTGACGCTGCCGCACATGCTGGTGCGACTCGTCGTCGCCGAGCAGCTCTATCGCGCGGTGTCGATCAATGCGGGGCATCCCTACCATCGGGGATGATCCCGCCTGGCCGAGCAGACGCCTCCGACGCGGGGGACATGCCGACGAAGGCGTGTCGATCTCGCGCGCCGACGTTCGTCGTATCGACGACCCCACCCGGAGCCCCGCCCATGTCCCGCATGCTGTTCGCCAGCCTCCCCGTCATCGACCTCAAGGCCTCGATGGCGTTCTACGAAGGCCTCGGCTTCACCAACAATGCACAATTCACCGACGAGACCGCGGCCTGCATGGTCTGGAGCGAATCGGTGTTCGTGATGCTGCTGACGCACGCGAAGTGGCGCGCCTTCACGACGCGGCCGATCCCGCCGTCGACGTCGAGCGAAGTGATGCTCGCGTTGACGTTCGAAAGCCGCGCCGAGGTGGACGCCTTCCACGATGCGGCGGTGCGCGGCGGCGGCACGCCCGACGTGAATCCGGTCGGCGACTACGGTTTCATGTACAGCCGCTCGACCACCGACCTCGACGGCCACCTGTGGGAGGCCGTCTGGATGGACATGGAAGCGATGGCCGCGCAGCAGCCGCCCGCAGCGGCGTAGCCGGGTGGAAGCAGGCCACTCGCGGCGCTTGGAAGCATTCCGCGCGCCGCGAGATGGTCACTGCGCGCCGTCGAAGCCGTCGACGAAGATCACATCGCGATTTTCAGGTTCGAGGCGGATCACGTACGACTGCATGCCGCTCGGCCCGAACGCCCATCCGACCAGCGTGTTGCCGTCGGCCGAGATGCCGGTGAGGCCGCCGCTCATGTCCCAGCCGGCGGGGATCTCGATCGCGTGCTCGGCGAGGAAGTCCGACAGCGTCACCGTGCCGAGGCCCTTGCGCCAGACCATCGGCGCGCGCGGCGGCACATCGAAGAAGCCGGTGCTGCCGACCACGGTGTTGCCATCGGCACTGACGCCGAACGCGAACGGCATGCCGGGCACGAGCAGCACGCCGTCGCCGGCGCTCCAGCGCCAGGCGCCGGATTCCTCCATCGAAACGAAATAGCTCGATCCGACCACGAACGTTCCGTCGGCACTGACGGCACTCGCTTCGCCGACCGCGATGCCGGCGTCGTCCTGCACGTCCATCGGCACGCCGTCGATCCAGATCACGGCAGTGCGACCGCCGTCGTCCTGGTCGTTCCAGCCTGCGATCACGCGCCCGTCCGCGCTGATCGCGTTCGCGCGCGAGTAGTTCGCGGGGCGATTGACTGGCAGCGCGGTCATGCCGGTCGCGGCAGTCCACTGATACGCGATCGCGGCGCCCGCGAAATCATCCTCGAACGAGAGACCGACCACGGTGTTGCCGTCGGACACCCCGTAGCCCGTCGCGTTGGTGTGCAGGGTCTGGGTCAGCAGCACGGGCTCGGTGCCGACCGGCGCGTACGCGCCGAGGTCACGTCCGCCTTCGATCGCGCCGCCGTCCTCGGGGACGGACCCCGCGATCGTTCCCGCGTCGTTGATGCCTTGCGCGGAGTTCAGTGCCATCAGCAGGTCTTCTGCGCCCGTCGCCGCGGTCCAGCGGAACGCCGCGGTATAGGCGATGGAACCGACCGCGTACTGGCCATTCGGCGAGACGCCGCTGAGTTGCACTTCGGGCGTCTCGATCGGGATGAACAGCCCCGCGGCCTGCACGGACGCGAGCGGGAACAGGGTGGAGACGGCAAGGCAGAGCAAGGCACGACGCATGGGAACCCCCGGCAGCATGAGGATGGACGCCCGCGGCCGGAGCGGCGGCGGGCACGTGCCGCCAGCGTGGTGCATCCGCCGCACGTGCGGACTCGCGCAGCGATCGCGGCGCATTCGCGCTGCATTCGCGCGCGACGCAGGTGATTGATGCGGAAGGAACATTGGCGGACGGCTCGCCACGCCGAGCACGGGCATCGCGGCCCGAAGGAGGGGCTGCAGGGCGAGCCAGGCGCCTTGCAGACAAACGGTCAGCGACCGTCCGGATCGAATCCGTCGTCGAAGATCGCATCGCCGACGATGCGCACGACGTAACTCTGCAGGCCGAGTGGCCCGATGCCCCATCCGGCGAGTACATCGCCGTCGGCCGAGATGTCGGAAAGTCCCTGGCCGAAACTCCAT
>DAIOWG010000241.1:0-5134 GCA_036758645.1 Dokdonella sp.
AGCGCGGCCGGCGCCCCGTACCGGGCACGGCATGCTGTCGTCCACATGCCGACGCAAAAAAAGCGCGGCGCCGTGACGGCGGCGCCGCGCGAGGAAACCACTTTGCGAGGACGCCCCATCCATGGGGCGAAGACGGCATCCGATGCGGGACGGATGTTGCGGAGGCGACGTCGCAAATGTTGCGACGTGCGATGACCGCCTCTCCGTAGGGTGGGTCGCAGCGCCGAAGGCGCGAGCCCTACCATCGGTGGGTCGCAGCGCCGAAGGCGCGAGCCCCACCATCGGGAATCGGAGGAACGGCGCCCGTTGCAGTTGGACGGTGGTGGAACTCGCCGCTTCGCGGCTGCGTTCCACCCTACGTGGCTGCGTTCCACCCTACGTGGCTGCGTGGACCCTACGGGGATTTCGCCTTGTCGAGCGCGGTTTCGACCGAATTCGCGGTGATCGGGTGCATGCCGGGCTTCGCCTTCGCGAATACGCCGCGCGCGAACGCGAGGCCGTCGGGCGACGCCGCGAGCGCCTGCCAGGTCGGCATCACGAGCTTGCGGCGGCCGATGCCGACGAGGAACGTTTCCATCGCCGGCCGCGCCTCGGCATAGCCGCTGCGCACCGCGAGCGGATACCAGCGCATCGCGATCTCGCCGTTCGGCGTGCCGGTGAAATGGAACGCCGAGTCGAGCGCCGCGAGCTGCGCGGGCGCGAGCTTTTCCGGCATGCCTTCGAGGAAACGCACCCATTCCTGCGTGCTCCACTTCTCCGTCGCGATGTCCGACGGCGCGCGTTCGCCCGCAAGCCAGTCCGCACGCGCGGCGTCGACGACGTCGAAGCGCGCCGAATGCGCGGGCTCGGCGATCGAGGGGATGCCCGGCGCGTGCAGCCACGCATCGAACTCGGCTTCGCTGACCTTGCCCGGGTGCTTCGCGAGCAGGTTCTCCTTCGCGTACGCCGCGAACGTCGCGCTGTCGATGCTCTGGAACGCGTGCTCGTCGAAGTACGCGCGCAGGAACGCATCGAACGGCGCGCGCCCGATGCGCCGCTCGAGGAACTGCAGGAACCACGCGCCCTTGATGTAGGCGATGTCCGACAGCGCCTCGTCGGGATCCCGCCCGAGCAGCGGATCGAGCGCGAGCCGCTGCGCGAACGGCTGCATGTCCTTCATGTCCTGCGCGAGGCCGAACTGGCTGATCACCTCTTCCATCTCGGTCTGCTCGCGGCCGAACACCGCCTCGACGATGCGGCCCTCGACATAGGTCGTGAAGCCTTCGTTGAGCCAGATGTCCTTCCAGGTGGAATTGGTCACGAGGTTGCCCGACCACGAGTGCGCGAGTTCATGCGCGATCAGCGAGGTGAGGCTCTTGTCGCCGACGATCACGGTCGGCGTCGCGAACGTGAGGCGCGGGTTTTCCATGCCGCCGAACGGGAAGCTCGCGGGCAGCACCAGCAGGTCGTAACGCTCCCAGCGGTACGGCCCGTAGAGCTTCTCGGCCGCGACGATCATCTTCTCGGTGTCCTCGAACTCCTTCGCGGCCTTCTCGACCACCGACGGTTCGGCATAGACCGCGGTGCGCGGCCCGGTTTCGCGCACGTCGAGGTCGCCGACCGCGATCGCGAGCAGGTAGGACGGGATCGGCTGCTTCATCTGGAAGCGGAAGTCGCCATCGAGCGCGTGCTTTGCATCGTTGTCCGCGCTCATCACGACGCGCAGTGCCTTCGGCGCCTTGATCCGCGCGCTGTAGGTGAAGCGCACGCCCGGCGTGTCCTGCAGCGGCACCCAGCTGCGCGCATGGATCGCCTGCGACTGCGAGAACAGGAACGGGTGCTTCTTGTTCGCGGTGAGCTCCGCGCCCATCCACTGCAGTCCCGACGCGGTCGGCGCGGTGCGGTAGTGGATGCGCACGGCCGGCACCGCGTGCTCGAAACGGATGCGCAGCGCGGAGCCGTACAGCGGGTCCGCCGCATCGAGCGTGTAGTCGACCTTGCGCGCGGGGCCGCCGACCGCATGCGCCTCGATCTTCTCGATGGTCAGGTCGCGCGTGTCGAGCACGAGTTCGCGCGCGGCCGGATCGAGCCAGTCGAGCACGAGCTCGGCGGTCCCCGCGAGCTGCTTGCGCTCGAAGTCGACCTCGAGATCGAGCGCGAGCTTGCGCACGCGCACCTGGTCGGTGTTCGCATAGCTGGTCGGATCGGGGGCGGCGTGTGCGGTCGGGGCGATCAGCATTGCGGCGAAGAGCGCAAGGCGCGGCAGCATCATGGTGGCTCCAATGCAGGCGGGAAACCGCCCGATTGTCGCCGAAAAACCGTGCCCGCGCGCGTGGCTCAGACGCGGTAGCCGCGATGGATCGCGACGATGCCCGCGCTGAGGTTGCGCACGTCGACGCGCGCGAGGCCGGCCGCTTCCATCATCGCCTTCAGCGTGGCCTGGTCGGGGTGCTTCCTGATCGACTCGGCGAGGTAGCGATAGCTCGCCTCGTCGCCCGCGACGAGCCGCCCGATGCGCGGCAATACCTCGAACGAATGGAAGTCGTAGAGCGGTTTCAGCAGCGAGGACTTCACCGCCGAGAACTCGAGCACCAGCGCGCGGCCGCCGATCTTCAGCACGCGGTGGATCTCGGCCAGCGCCCGTTCCTTGTGCGTGACGTTGCGCAGCCCGAACGCCATCGTCACGCAGTCGAAGCGCTTGTCGGGGAACGGCAGCGCCTCGGCGTCCATGCGTGCCCAGTCGAGCCCGCGCACGAGGCCGCGATCGAGCAGGCGGTCGCGGCCGACGCGCAGCATGTCGCCGTTGATGTCGCCGACCACGACGCTGCCGCTCGCGCCGACTTTCGGCAGCAGCAGCGCCGCGATGTCGCCGGTGCCGCCCGCGAGGTCGAGCACGCGGTCGCCTTCGCGCACGCCGCTGGTCGCGGCGAACAGTCGCTTCCAGACGCGGTGCAGTCCGAACGACATCAGGTCGTTCATGATGTCGTAGCTGCGCGCGACCGAGGTGAACACCTCGCCGACGAGGCGCGCCTTGTCGGCCTCGGGCACGTCGCGGTATCCGAAATGGGTGGTCTGCGGCTCGTCCATGCGTGCATCGTACCCGATGCCGGCAGCCAGGCAGATGCGTCGCAGCCCGAACGGTCGCTCGCAGCCCCGTAGGGTGGGTCGCCGCCGCGTAGGGTGGGTCGCAGCCGCGTAGGGTGGGTCGCAGCCGCGCAGCGGCGAGCCCCACCGTCCGCGCTTGTCCCCGCACACCCACCCCTTCCGTTACCCGTCTCGACATTGTTCATAATGACGGCTGCGCGGGGAGAGGACAGGCGGATGCTGGTCTGGTGGATCGCAGCGGTCGGATTCTTCGTCGTCGCCGTCGCCGTGGTGCTGTTCAACGACCTCGTCGCCGCGCGCAACCAGGTGCGCGCCGCGTGGAGCGACATCGACGTGCAGCTCAAGCGCCGGCACGACCTCGTGCCTCAGCTCGTCGCCGCGGTGCAGGGCTACGCCGCGCACGAGCGCAGCACGCTCACGCTGCTGACCGAACTGCGCACGCGCGCGATGTCGGCCGCGAAGCTGCGCGACAAGGCCGCGCTCGAGGACGAACTCGCGCAGCAGATCGACCGCATCTTCGCGCTGCAGGAGCAGTACCCCGACCTCAAGGCGAGCGACAACTTCCTCGCGCTGCAGCGCGACCTCGTCGACATCGAGAACCACCTGCAGTACGCGCGCCGCTTCTACAACGGCTCCGTGCGCGAGCTCAACAACCGCATCCAGACCTTCCCGTCGGTGATCGTCGCGCGCCTCGCGCGTTTCCGGGAAGCCGAGTTCTACCGCCACGGCGGTGACGTCCAGCAGGCCCCCGCATGAACCGTTACGCCCTCGCCCTCGGCGCCTGCCTCATCGGCTTCGCCCCCACCGCCGGCGCCGACGAACGCATCCTCGAGTTCCACAGCGCGATCGCGGTCGCCGCCGACGCCGGCATGCAGGTGACCGAAACGATCCGCGTGCGCGCCGAAGGCGACCGCATCCAGCGCGGCATCTACCGCGACTTCCCGACCACCTACCGCGACGGCGCCGGCAATCGCGTGAAGGTCGAGTTCGAACCGGTCTCGGTCACGCGCGACGGGAAAGAGGAACCGTTCCACACGGAATCCCGCGGCAACGGCGTGCGCGTCTACTTCGGCAGCGAATCGGTGATGCTCGAACACGGCGAGCACCGCTACGACTTCAGCTACCGCACGCGCCGCCAGCTCGGCTTCTTCGACGACCACGACGAGCTCTACTGGAATGTGACCGGCAACGGCTGGGCGTTCCCGATCGACAGCGCGAGCGCCGAAGTCACGCTGCCACCCGGCGTCGCCGCCGACGCGATGCGCATCGAAGGCTATACCGGTCCGCAGGGATCCAAGGGCCAGGATTACAACGCGAGCGTCGACGGCGAGTCGCGCGCCTCGATCCGCACCACCCGCGCGCTCGCACCCGAGGAAGGACTCACCCTCGTCGTCACGTTCCCCAAGGGCGTCGTCACCGCGCCGACCGACGCCGAACGCCGCGACTGGTTCCTCGAGGACAATGCCGCGCTGCTCGTCGCCGCGGGCGGCCTTGGACTCCTGTGGCTCTACTACCTCGTGCAGTGGCTGCGCGTCGGGCGCGACCCCAGGCCCGGCGTGATCGTGCCGCAGTACGAAGCGCCCGCGAACCTCACGCCCGGCGCGCTGCGCCACATCGAGAAGATGGGCTACGACGAACGCTGCTTCGCGGCCGACCTCGTCGACCTCGCGCGCAACGGCGCGCTCACGATACGCGAGCGCGACGGCGAGTACAGCCTGCATCGGGAAAGCACCGGCGGCGGCTCATGGCCGCCCGCGCAGCGCGCGCTGCTCGACGCGGTGTTCGCGGGGGGCCGCACGCTCGACCTCAAGCGCACCGAGCACAAGCGCGTCGGCGGCGCGCGCGACGCGCACCGCAAGGTGCTCGACAAGGAGAACGCGGGCCGCTACTTCAACGTCAACACGCGCTACGGCGTGATCGGCACGCTGCTCGCACTGGTCTCGCTCGGCTTCGGCCTCTGGATGTTCGGCAGCGGCGAACAGCGCGCGGGCGGCCTGTTCCTGCTGGTGTGGCTCTCGTTCTGGAGCATCGGCGTGGTCGCGCTCGGCGC
>DAIOWG010000242.1:0-1241 GCA_036758645.1 Dokdonella sp.
CGAGGAGACCGTGCGCAAGCTCGATGCGTTGCATGCCTACGACTGCCTGCGCGCGAACAAGGCGATGATGGCCTGGGGCGTCGAGGCGCGCGTGCCGTTCCTCGACCACGAGTTCCTCGACCTCGCGATGTCGATCGACGCCCGCCACAAGATGGCGGGGCCCGGTCGCATCGAGAAGGCGGTGCTGCGCGAGGCGTTCGAAGGCGTGTTGCCCGACGAGATCCTGTGGCGGCAAAAGGAGCAGTTCAGCGACGGCGTCGGCTACGGCTGGATCGACGGCTTGAAAGCGCATGCGGAACAGGCGGTCGGTGACCGCGAATTCGCGGCGGCCGCAGCGCGCTTTCCGTTCAACACGCCGTTGACGAAGGAGGCCTTCCTGTATCGCCGGATCTTCGAGCGCCACTTTCCGGGCGAGGCCTGCGCGGCGACGGTGCCGGGAGGCAAGTCGGTCGCTTGTTCGTCGAGTGCCGCCTTGGCGTGGGACCCGGCATTCGCGGGTGCCGCCGATCCGTCGGGCCGGGCGGTCGCGGACGTGCACCACGCAGCCGCGGCGCGCGCGTTCGCGTAGGCGCGCGCGCGCGAACGGTCCGGAGTGTGGATGGGATGCAGCGCGCGATCGCGCACAGGGTGCGCGCCTACGTAAGGCGATCGAGTACCGCGAGGGTGGGGCGCGCGCGATTGAGCGTGTAGAAGTGCAATCCCGGAGCGCCGCCCGCGACGAGGCGGCGACAGAGGTCGGCGACGACGTCGGCGGCGAACTCGCGGATCGCATCGACGTCGTCGCCGTACGCCTGCATGCGCTTGGCCAGCCAGCGCGGGATCTCGGCGCCGCACAGGTCCGAGAAGCGCTTCAACTGAGTGAAGTTCGAGATTGGCATGATGCCCGGCACGATCGGGATCGAGATGCCGGCGCGGCGAGCCGCTTCGACGAAGCGGAAGTACGCATCGGCGTTGTAGAAGTACTGCGTGATCGCGCCATCGGCGCCGGCATCGACCTTGGCCTTGAAATGGCGCAGGTCCGCATGCGCATCGTCGGACTGCGGATGCACTTCGGGGTAGCACGCGACCTCGATGTGGAACAGGTCGCCATGCTCGGCGCGGATGAACTCGACGAGCTCGCTCGCGTAGCGGAAGTCGCCGTGGCTGGCCATGCCCGACGGCAGGTCGCCGCGCAGCGCGACCAGGCGACGGACGCCGAGCGCCTTGTAGTCCTCGAGCAGCGCTCGGATTTCCTCGCGCGT
>DAIOWG010000242.1:1251-5126 GCA_036758645.1 Dokdonella sp.
GACAGGTGCGGCGCGGCGTCGAGGGCATGCTGCTCGCGCAGGCGCCGGATGGTTTCCGGCGTGTAGCGCAGGGTGGACCCGCCGGCGCCGAACGTGCAGCTGACGTAGTCGGGACCGCGCGCCTTCAGCCGCGGCAACGCGGCATCGAGCGTGGCCCTTTGCTCTTCGGTCTTCGGCGGAAAGAATTCGAAGCTGATCGGCATCGCGGCTCGCCCACGGCTGGATATCGATACTATATCGCTATGTCGCGATGAAGCGATACATCCAGTTGCGAAGCCATTGCCGACCGCCGCGGTGCACGATGGGACACGGGCGTGGACAATGGGTGTCCGCTGCCCATGGCCTTGCGCATGTCGATCGTCCTCACTCCGTTCGCGCGGACACGCCTGTTTCCGCGCGAACCTCGCGCCAACACCATCCAGGACTGCACGCCCGAGGCGTTCGAACGTCGCATCGACGAGCAGCCGCCTGCACGCGTGCTCGACGGCTATGCGCCGTTCTGCAAGCTGCACGTGCATCGCAACTGGACCACTACGCGATGCCTCACCGTGCCGGTGACGGAAGGCAACCGGCAGCTCTTGCGCACCGCCTACGAGGCGCGCACGAAGCAGGAACTGCCGGTGCTCGTGCGCTGGTTCGAGGGCATCTCGGTGCCGGTCGCGAACTGGCTGGTCGTGATCCTCTACGACCGCGCGCAACTCGCGAAGGAAGGCACGCCGATCGACGCCGACTGGGGCATCGTCGGCTGCCTCTACACGCTGGAACCCGAAGAGATCCCGATGGCGCCGATCACGATGATGCGCAACGCGCTCGGTGTGGAGCAGGGCGGCTCGGGCGTGCCGCTGGACCGCGCCGCTTACCTCCGCAGCGTCGCGTACTGGGAAGCGAACGCGAACTGGCGCTGACGCCCGGTGCAATCCGGAATGCCCGGACGCGACCGTACCGCGACCGGGTGGCACCGCCGATTGCAGAGCGCCGGCGCCTGCGCCGCTGCGGGTTGCGGATCGCGCCTGCCGCTCGCGTCAGCGCTTGCCGCGCCCCGCGGCGGGCGCGATGTCGAAATGCAGCACGTCCTCGCGCGCGCCGAGCTTCGAATAGAGCGCGATCGCGGGATCGTCGCCGTGGTCGGCCTGCACGAAGACGACCCACGCATCGCGTGCCGCGGCGATCGCCCGCAACGCATCGATCAACGCGGTCGCGATGCCCTTGCGCCGGTGCGCATGCGCGACCGCGAGGTCGTAGAGGTAGATCTCGCTGCGCGCCTGCTCGTACTTCGGCAGCACGTAGGAGGCCGCGCCGCCGACCACGGCGCCGTCGAGCGTTGCGGCGATCGCGATGAACGTGTCGCGCGCGAGCAGCTGCGCCAGGTAAGGGTCGTCGGGTCGATTCGCCGCATGCTCCGACGCATCGGCGAACACTTCGCCGAACAGCTCCAGCATCGATCTCATCGTCGCGACGTCGCCGGCACCGAGCGTGCGGATGTCGAAGCGCGCGCCGCTTTCCGCCGAACCTCCGCGGGCTCCCGCGCGCGTCATTGCGCCGCCTTCGGGGCGCCCATGTTTCCGCGGCTGTAGCGGCCCGAGCGATCGAAGCAGCACGCGCGCCGCTGGCCACCCGCGAGCTTGTCGCAGGCGACCGCGATGCGCTTCACGCGCGTCTCGGCCTTCTTGCCCGACGTGACCCAGTGGACCCAGTCGCGTCGCGCGACCGGCGTGATGTCGTTCCAGGTCGCCGACGCGCGCGCATCCGCCGCAAGCGCCTTGCGCAGGTCGGGTGGGACGATCGGCTCGGGTTCTTCGGCGACCGGCGCGACGCCGAGTTCGACCGTCGCTCCGACGTCGGCTCGCGCGGCGATGCGCAGGCCCTCTTCGACCTTGAACCAGTGGCTGCCTTCGCCGTCCGGCTCCAGCGTCGCCCGGAACGGCACGCCCTCGAGCGTGCCGTCCACCGTCACCATGCTGCGCGTCGGCAGCTTCGCGCTCGCGGACGTCGGCAGCACGAGGAACGTCCAGGTCGCGCTCTTCGGCTCCGCGGGCCGTTGCAGCGTCGCCTTGAAGCGGATCGTCGTGGCTGTCTTGCGCATGCCGCGACGATAGCATCGGCCCCCGGGTCCGATCACCGGTCAGATCGCCTGGCCGCCCGACACCTCGATGCGCTGCGCGTTGACCCAGCGATTCGCGTCGCCGAGCAGGCTCGCGATCATCGCGCCGATGTCGTCGGGCACGCCGACACGGCCCAGCGCGGTGATGCCCGCGAGGTGGCGGTTGATCTCGGGATTGTCGCGCACCGCGCCGCCGCCGAAATCGGTCTCGATCGCGCCCGGCGCGACCGCGTTGACGGCGATGCCGCGCGCGCCGAACTCCTTCGCCATGTAGACCGTCAGGACCTCGACCGCCGCCTTGGCGGCCGCGTATGCAGCGTAGCCCGGGTAGGCGAAGCGCGTGAGCCCGGTCGACAGGTTCACGATGCGACCGCCGTCGGCGATCAGCGGCAGCAGCGCCTGGGTCAGGAAGAACACGCCCTTGAAGTGCACGTCGACGAGGCGGTCGAACTGCGCCTCGGTCGTGTCCGCGATCGGTGCGACCTCGCCATGGCCCGCGTTGTTGACGAGGTGGTCGAAGCGGTCGCGTTGCCAGGTCTCGCGCAGTACCTCGCGCAGGCGTTCGACGAACGCCGGGAAGGCCGCAGCGGCGCCGGTGTCGAGTTGCAGTGCGACGGCCTTGCGCCCGAGCGCGGCGATCTTCGCCACGACCGCGTCGGCTTCGGTCGCGTTCGTGCGGTACGTCAGGATCACGTCACCGCCCATGCGGGCGACGCTGAGCGCGGTGTTGCGGCCGAGGCCGCGGCTCGCGCCGGTGATCAGCGAGAGGCAGGGCATCGCGGGGGAGGTCATGGCAGGGTCCTTTCGTGTGGGCGGATGACGGTGCACAGCGTCCACCCCGAGCGCCCGCGCAGGTTGCCGGAAGCTCTCGAAGCCTTGCCTGATCCTCCAGCGCACGATCCGCGGCGGCCCACCAGGAGTAGGCTGGCCCCATGACGACCTTGCTCGATGCTGTTCGCCGGCATGCCGACGCCCACGCAGGGGAGGATGGCCTTGCGCCGCTGCCGATCCCGGGCCTGATGGCCGTGCGCGCGCTCGCGCCGAGCGACCTGATCCACGCCGTGCAGCGTCCGCTCGCCTGCCTCGTGTTGCAGGGCGCGAAGCGCGTGACTGGCGGCGCGCGCGTGTTCGACTTCGCCGCGGGCGACTCGCTGCTGGTGACGGCGGACGTGCCGACCGTCAGCCAGATCACGCGCGCGAGCGCGGCCGCGCCGTACTACTCGCTGGTGCTCGAGCTCGATCCCGCGGTCATCGCGGACCTCGTTGCGCAGATGCCGACGACCGCGGTGGTCGACGACGCGCCGGTGCGCGTGGACCCGACCGAATCGGAAACCACCGACGCGGCACTCAGGCTCGTGACGCTGCTCGATCGCCCCGAATCGCTGCCGGTGCTGCAGGCACAGCGCGTGCGCGAGTTGCACTACTGGCTGCTGGCCGGCCGCCACGGCGACGCGATCCGCAAGCTCGGCTGGCCCGACGGGCCCGTGCAGCGCGTCGCGCGCGCGGTAAGGGTGCTGCGCCGCGACTACGCAAAGCCGATCGCGATCGATCGGCTTGCAAACGAAGCGGGCATGAGCGCGTCGTCGTTCCACCAGCATTTCCGCCGCATCACGACGCTGTCGCCGCTGCAGTTCCAGAAGCGCCTGCGCCTGATCGAGGCGCGCCGCCTGATGCAATCGCAGGGCGCGAGCGCGAGCCGCGCCGCCTACGCGGTCGGCTACGAAAGCGTCCCGCAGTTCACGCGCGAATACGGTCGCATGTTCGGCAGGCCGCC
>DAIOWG010000243.1:0-5126 GCA_036758645.1 Dokdonella sp.
TGTTCACCAAGATCATCGAGAAGAACACCACCATCCCGACCAAGGCCTCGCAGACCTTCAGCACCGCCGAGGACAACCAGTCCGCGGTCACCGTGCACGTGCTGCAGGGCGAGCGCGAGCAGGCGCGCTACAACAAGTCGCTCGGCAAGTTCGACCTCGCCGGGATCCAGGCGGCGCCGCGCGGCATGCCGCAGATCGAGGTCACGTTCGACATCGATGCCAACGGCATCCTGCATGTCGGTGCGAAGGACAAGAACACCGGCAAGGAACAGCGGATCGAGATCAAGGGCAGCTCGGGCCTGTCGGAGGACGAGATCCAGCGCATGGTGCGCGATGCCGAGGCGAACAAGGAAGACGACCGCAAGTTCCAGGAACTGGTCGTGGTGCGCAACAAGGCCGACCAGCTCGTGCATGCAACGCGCGACGCGATCAAGGAACACGGCGGCAAGGTGCCGGCCGAGATCGGCCGCATCGAGGAAGCACTGTCCGAACTCGAGAAGGTCATGAAGGGCGAGGACAAGGCGCAGATCGAGGCGCGCACGACCGCACTCGAGCAGGCCGCCCAGCCGCTGTTCGCGGCAAGCTCGCAGACCCCGCCAGCGGGTGACGCGCCTTCGGCATCCGGTTCCTCCACGGCCGGCGACGATGTCGTCGACGCGGAGTTCACCGAGGTCAAGGACGACAAGCAGCAGTAAGTCGTGGCCGGTCGCCCGGCAGGCTGCGCCGGAGCCTCGAGGGCTCCGGCGCGCGCGGCCGGCGCATGTGGCGTCGAAGGGGTGGTCATGAGTGGATCTGCAACCAGCACCGGCCGCGTGGCGCATGCCATCCGCGTGAACGCGTGCGCCCGGGCCTCGCTGCGATGAACGCGGCCAGGCGTTGCTATTACGAAGTGCTCGGCGTCGAGCGCGGTGCCGGCGACGACGATCTCAAGAAGGCGTTCCGTCGCCTCGCGATGAAGTGCCATCCGGATCGTTGCCCGGACGATCCGGCCGCGCAGGAGAAGTTCAAGGAGGCCAAGGAGGCCTACGAAATCCTCTCCGACTCCGGCAAGCGCGCGGCCTACGACCAGCACGGCCACGCCGCGTTCGAGCATGGCATGGGCGGGCGCAACGGCGGCTTCCAGGGCGACGTCGGCGACATCTTCGGAGACATCTTTTCCGACATCTTCGGCATGGGCGGCGGCCGCGGTCGCCCGCGGCGCGGCTCGGACCTGCGTTACCTGCTCGAGCTCGACCTCGAAGAAGCGGTGTTCGGCATCGAGAAGCAGATCGAAGTGCCCACCCTGGTCGCGTGCGATTCGTGCAGCGGCAGTGGCTCGGCCGACGGCAAGACCACCACCTGCTCAACCTGTCGCGGCCAGGGCCGCGTGCGCGTCCAGAACGGGATCTTCTCGATCCAGCAGGCGTGTCCGCATTGCGGTGGCGCCGGCAAGGTCGTCGCCAATCCCTGCCGTGACTGCCGCGGCGAAGGTCGCGTGCACGACGAACGCTCGCTGTCGGTGAAGATCCCGGCCGGTGTCGACAACGGCGACCGCATCCGCCTGACCGGACAGGGCGAAGCGGGCCCGGCAGGCACCGTGCCCGGCGACCTCTACGTCGAAGTGCGCGTGCGCGAGCATCCGATCTTCCAGCGCGATGGCGACGATCTGCACTGCGAGATCCCGTTGCGCTTCGGCCAGGCCGCACTTGGTGCGGAAATCCGCGTGCCGACCCTCGAGGGCGAAACCGAAATCAGGATTCCACCCGAAACCCAGGGTGGCAAGGTGTTCCGCCTGCGCGGCAAGGGCGTGAAGTCCGTGCGCAGCGGCCACACCGGCGACCTCATCTGTCGCGCGGTGGTCGAGACACCGGTGCGCCTGACCGCCGGGCAGCGCGAGCTGCTGCAGCAGTTCGAAGCGACCTTCAGCGGTGAGGATGCCGCCACGCATTCCCCGCGCAGCGACAGCTGGCTCGATGGCGTGAAGCGGTTCTGGGATCGCGTGACGTCGTAGTCGCGCGACGCTGACTCGAACGTCGCGGCTGCGCCCTGGAAGGCAATTGTCGAATCGCGCGGAGAGCCGGTGTCCGCCCGCAGGCGCGATCGACGAATCCGCAAGACCGCAGGTGCAGCGAACACGCGCCGTGACGGTCGCGGCGGCCCCGCGCCGCCCGGCGTTGACGCAATGCTAGGCTAACGCGACAGCTGACCGGAATCCGATCGATGCAGGCAACGCGAATCGCGGTCCACGGCGCGTCCGGACGCATGGGGCGCACGGTATTGCGCGAGGCGTCGCGACGCGAGGACATCCGCGTGGTCGCAGCGCTCGTCGGCGCCCGCTCCGCGGCGATCGACACCCCGCTCGCGCGCTTGATCGGCGTCGCCGATGCACCGGATCTCGCATGCCGCGCGATGCTCGATCACGATGCGCGCGCGCAGGTGCTCGTCGACTTCAGTCTCGCGACCGGGTTCGATGCCGCATTGGCGCTCGCGCAGTCGCGCGGGCTCGCGTTCGTCAGCGGCACCACCGGCCTTTCGAGCGCGCAGCATGACGCGATCGAGCGCGCGGCAACGGCGATACCGGTCCTGTGGAGCGCCAACTTCAGCCTCGGAGTCGCGGTGCTCGCACGCCTGGCAAAGGACGCGGCGCGCCTGCTCGCGGACTGGGACTGCGAGATCAGCGAAGCGCATCATCGAGCGAAGCGCGATGCGCCGTCGGGCACCGCGCTGGCGCTCGGCCGCGGCATTGCATCGGCGCGTGGCGTCGCATTCGACGAGGTGGCGCAGCTCGCACGCAGCGGGATCGCGGTCGGCGAACGCGCGCGCTGCGAGATCGGTTTCTCGGTGACGCGAGCGGGCGACATCGTCGGCGAACACGGCGTGCTGTTCGCATCCGATGGCGAACGCCTCGAACTCTCGCATCGCGCGACCGACCGCACGATCTTCGCGCGCGGAGCGCTGGCGGCCGCGCGCTGGCTTGCGAAACGACCGCCCGGCCTCTACACCCTCGACGACGTGCTCGCGTCGCCACCCGCACGCGAGGCTGCGATCGAGCTTGGCGCCGGTTCCACCCGGCAAGACTGAAACACGGAGCACGCGGAGGACGAGCCAGGCAGAGGCTCTTCGCGTGTGCTCGTGCTTCCGCTGTTCGGCGCCTGCGCTGGACCAGCCACGTCCTGCAGGGCCGTCCAGGTCAGAAATGGATCTGCGCGCGCATCTCGAAGATGCGCGGGTCGATGTCGACGAGGCCGTTGATGTCGCCGCCGTAGACCTTCTCGCTGTTGGCCCAGACATAGTTCGCCTGCAGCTTGAAGTGCTGGCCGAGGTACCAGTTCGCGCCGACGGTCCAGTCCTGCTGCTTGCCGCCGCGCACCGGTCCGTCATTGAGGTCGACTTCGCTGTAGCGCAGCGCGACCTCGAACGCACCGAAGTCGCGGACCGGCCGCACGTTGCCGATCGAACCGGCCTTGTACGGACGGCTCTCGCCGGTCAGCACGTAGGAACCCGCGACGTAATAGCCATCGCCATCGAAGTCCGGCTTGCCCGCGGGCGAGGCCCCGAACGTGAGGTATTCCGCCTGCACCAGCAACGGGCCGCGGATCCACGCGGCTTCGAGGCCGAGGCGTTCGATCGTGCCGGGCTGTGCGAGGCCGCCGGTATCGACGAGGCGCGTGCCGCGCAGGTTCGCCTCGGGGCGCGCGCGGAAGCGTGCGGATGGCGGCGTGTAGACGCCGCGACCATCGGTGGTTCCTTCGCGATCCTCGCGCGAAACCGCGAGTCCGAGGTGCAGCACGTTGCCGATTTCGCGCGAGCCACCACCGGGTTGGCGATTGAACGGCGCCCATGCGATGCGCGCCGCGGGACCGTGGCCGTCGTTGTCGCCATTGAGATCGCCGCCGTCGAAATACGCGGCCTGCAGCACGAGATCCTTGACGCCGGCATAGGTCCACTCGGCGCCGATGCGGCGTCCGGCGGCCGCCGCCTGCACCGGCAGCGCGCGTTCGAGGAACGTCGTCGCGCTCGAGCTGGTGCCGTATTCGTCCCAGCCGACCGGCGTCTTGAACTGGCCGATGCGGAATGCGCCGGCGGACTCGCTCGTGTAGCGCACGAAGTTGTCGATCCAGCCCGCGCTGGTGCCGTTCGCGAACGTGAAGTCGTAGCCGATCTGGAAGTCGAGGCCCCACGGCGTCTTGCCGTAGACGTTGAACTCCTTGCGGCGCCACGCGTTCGCGTCGGGAAACAGGTCTGCGCCGCTGAGCGGATGCGTGGTGTCGCCGGAGAACGAATTGAGGTCGTACTGGTAAAGGCCCTTGACCCCGAATTCGTAACCCGCGTCGGTCTTGAACTTGACCGGCCAGTCGTTCAGGAGGTCATAGGCCGACGCATCTTGGCCGGCCGCGCAGGCAAGGGTGGCGACGATCGCGAGTCGCAGTTTCATGGGTGCCTCTTCGGGCGTGCTGGAAACGGTGCGCAGTGTCGCCGGATTCGATGACCGATCGATGACACTCTGCCGGGTTTCCGTCATCGCAATGGAGCGAAACTGAAACCCTCCGGTTCAGAGCATTGCGGTCTTGTGACGATAGCCGCACAAGTCGTTGATCGGGCAGAGCGGGCATTCGGGTTTGCGCGCCTTGCAGACGTAACGTCCGTGCAGGATCAGCCAGTGGTGCGCATCCTTGCGGAACGCCTCGGGCACCACGCGCGCAAGTTCGTCCTCGACCGCGCGCACCGTTTTCCCCGGCGCGATGCCGGTGCGGTTGGCGACGCGGAAGATGTGCGTGTCGACCGCGATCGTCGCTTCCCCGAATGCGGTGTTCAGCACGACGTTTGCGGTCTTGCGGCCGACCCCCGGCAGCGCCTCGAGCGCTTCGCGCGTGCGCGGCACGTCTCCGCCATGCAGTTCGAGCAGGAGACGGCAGGTCGCGATGAGGTTCTTCGCCTTCGCGTTGAACAGTCCGATCGTCGAGATGTAATTCTTCACGCCGCCTTCGCCGAGCCCGAGGATGGCCTGCGGCGTGTTGGCGACGTCGTAGAGCTTGCGCGTGGCCTTGTTCACGCCGACGTCGGTCGCCTGCGCGGACAGCATCACGGCGACCAGCAGTTCGAACGGTGTCGTCCACTCCAGCTCGGTCGTCGGGCGCGGGTTGAGG
>DAIOWG010000244.1:0-5111 GCA_036758645.1 Dokdonella sp.
GGTCGTGCTCGCGCTCGGCGGTGGCAGTTGGCCGGTGCTCGGCTCCGATGGTCGATGGACCGCGCTGCTCGCGGCGCGCGGCGTGGCGCTCGCGCCGCTGCGGCCGTCCAATTGCGGATTCGATGTCGCGTGGAGCGAACACTTCCGGCAGCGCCACGCGGGGCAGCCGGTGCGACCGGTGGTGGCCGAATGGATCGACATCGAAGGTCGCGCGCGACGGCGACAGGGCGAGTTCGTCGTGACCGAGGGCGGCATCGAAGGCAGCCTCGTGTATGCGGCGAGCGCCGACCTGCGCGACGCGATCGCGAGAGACGGCACCACGACGCTGCGACTCGACCTCGCGCCAGGGCGCTCGATCGAGCGGCTCGAACGCGATCTCGCGCAGCCGCGTGGCACGCGTTCGATGTCCGAACACCTGCGGCGGCGCGCCGGCATCGACGGCGTGCGCGCCGGGCTGCTGCGCGAATGCGCGCCGATGCAGGCGCTCGCCGACCCGGTGCAGGCGGCGGCTGCGATCAAGTCGCTGCCGCTGCGCCTGCTGCGCGCCCGACCCCTCGAGGAAGCGATCAGCAGCGCGGGCGGCGTGCGATTCGAGGCGCTCGACGACGACCTGATGCTGCGTGCGCTGCCGCGCGTGCACTGTGCGGGCGAAATGATCGACTGGGAAGCGCCGACCGGCGGCTACCTGCTGACCGCGTGCTTCGCGAGCGGGCTCGTCGCCGGCGCCGCCGCCGCCGGCGCCGGCTTGCGCTAATCTGGCCACCCTGCACGGACGCAGCGCAGCCGCCTTCACGCGATGATCGACATCCACACCTTCAGCGGGGCCGCCATCGTCCCCCACCTCGACGCGGTCGCCGCGTTGCGCATCGAGGTGTTCCGCGACTGGCCCTACCTCTACGACGGCGACGCGGCGTACGAGCGCGGCTACCTTGCGGCCTACGCGAACTCGCCGGACAGCCTGTTCGTGCTCGCATTCGACGGGCCCGAGGTGGTCGGCGCGTCCACCGGCATGCCGCTCGCCGACGAGGCACCCGCGTTCCAGCACGCGTTCCGGCAGCACGCGATTGCGGTCGATCGCGTGTTCTACTTCGGCGAATCGGTGCTGCGGCCGGCGTGGCGCGGGCGCGGGCTCGGCCATCGCTTCTTCGACGAGCGCGAGGCCTGGGCACGCCGGCTCGGGCGCTTCACGATGACCGCATTCTGCGCGGTCGAGCGCAGTGCCGACGATCCGCGCAAGCCGCCCGGCCATCGCGCGAACGACCTCTTCTGGAGCAAACGCGGCTATCGCCGCCAGGATGACATGTTCTGCGAACTCGATTGGCGCGAGGTCGGCGACGCACAGGCGAGCACGCATCGGCTTCGCTTCTGGCTCCGCGCGCTGGAGCCGCGATGAAGATCCGCGTCGCCGCCGCGCGTCACCGCATCCGGGAGCCTCGCGATTTCGCGACGTTCGCCTCGCGCATCGAAGCGGCGGTCGCGCATGCCGTCGCGCAGGGCGCCCAGGTGATCGTGCTCCCGGAGTACCTGGCGCTCGAAGCCGCGGCGATGCTGCCGGTCGCGACGCGCAGGGACTTCGTCGCGACGCTCGCGGCGCTGCAGGCAACGCGAGCCGACTTCCTCGCGCTCGCGAGCGACCTTGCGCACCGGCACGCGGTGTACCTCGCGTTCGGTACCTTCCTGCTCGATCTCGGCGGTCGCTACCGGAATCGCGCGTTCTTCGCCGGGCCCGGGCGCGCGCTCGCATGGCAGGACAAGCTGACATTGACCGGCTTCGAGCGCGCGAGCGCGGTGATCGAGCCCGGCGACGCGCTCAAGGTGTTCGACACCGCCGTCGGCCGCGTCGCGATCCAGGTCTGCTACGACGTCGAATTCCCGCTGCATGCGCGCGCGCAGGCCGAAGCCGGTGCACGCCTCGTGCTGGTGCCGAGCTGCACCGACACCGTCGCCGGCGCGACGCGCGTGCGCATAGGCTGCCAGGCGCGCGCGCTCGAGAACCAGTTGCACGTCGCCTGTTCGGTGACCGCGGGCGAGGCGCCGTGGAGTCCCGCGCTCGATGTCAACGCCGGCGACGCGGCGGTCTACACGCCGATCGACCGCGGCTTCCCGTCGAACGGCATCGCGGCGCAGGCCGGGCCGGAGGTCGACTGGGCGATCGCGGACATCGATCTCGACGCGATCGATGCGCTGCGTCGCGACGGCCAGGTCGCCAATGCCGACGACTGGCCGCGCCAGTTGCGGCCCGCGCTGCTGCGCGCACGGGTCGAGCGCGTGTGACCCGCGCATGCGCCGATCGAAGGCCGTGCGCAATCGTGCTGGTGGCGGGCCGGCCTGGAGTCGAAGCGCAGCGACCGCACCCGGTCGGTTCGCGCTGAGCGCAGCGGCCGCAGGCCGCGGAGTCGAAGCGCAGGTACACGCCTTGCAGCCGCGACGCGAGCGGGCCCTTCGACGTCGGCCTGCGCGCAGCGCGAACGGGAACGGGGAGCGCGGCGGCGTTCAGGCGAGTGCGAGCCATGCTCCAACCTGCAGGGACGACATCGCGAGCAGGATGCCGATCAGCATCGCCGCGAGCACGTCGCTCGGGTAGTGCAGGCCGAGCACGACGCGGGACACCGCGACCAGCAGCGTGAACGGCACCAGCAGCGGCGCGAGCATCGGCAGGTGCGCGAGCGCGACGAGGCTGAAGGTCACGGCATGCAGGGTGTGGCCGGATGGAAAACTGAACTCGTCGAGCGGCGCGGCATGGGCAATGATCGACTCGTGCGCGCGGAACGGTCGTGGCCGGCGCGTCCAGCGCTTGATCAGGCGGTACAAGGCCGCCGCGCCCAGCCCCGTCAGCGCCATCTGCAGCGCGATTGCCGGCCCGCGAGGACCCGCGAGGAGCGCGATCGCAGCCATCAACGCGTACCAGAACATGCCATCGCCGAGGCGGCTCACGATCCGGAACAGGCGGATCAGCGCGCGCCGCGCGACCCACCGGTTCATCGCGAGGCAGAGGCGTCGGTCGCCCCCTGCGAGGTTGAATCGCCGGGCGTTCATGCGCGCACCTCGCGGCACGCGCGCAAGCCGTCGAGCAACCGTGCGAAATGGCCGGCGACATCGGCCTGGCCGAGATCGGCGACTTCCGCGCGCACGCGCTCGCGGCGACAGGCGATCTGGTCCGCGTCCGCAGCCGCGAGGCGGTCGGCGAGCACCAGCGCCGCGTCGACGAACGCGTCCGCATCGCCGATCGCGACGCGCGCGCCGGCGCAGGCGCCGCGCAGGTGCTCGCGTGCCGCGCCGTAGTCGAACGCGACCACCGGAACCCCGCTCGCGAGCGACTCGAGCGTCACGTTGCCGAACGTCTCGGTGAGGCTCGGGAACAGGAACAGGTCGCCGCTCGCGAAGTGCCGTGCGAGATCCTCCCCGCGCTGCATGCCGGCGAACCGCACCTCGGGATGCGCCTGCTGCAGCGCGTCGCGCGAAGGGCCGTCGCCGACCACCACGCAGCGTGCGCGCGGATGGCGCGCGCGGATCGCCGCGAACGCACGCAGTGCGAGATCGAGGTTCTTCTCCGGCGCGAGTCGGCCCACATGCACGACCACGAGGTCGCCGGAGCCTGCGCCCCAGGCTGCGCGCAGGTTTTCGTCGCGTCGCGCGGGATCGAACAGGCGCGTATCCACCGCGCGCCGCAACAGGTGCACGTTGCGGAAGCCGTTTGCTTCGAGGAAGCCCGCCAGCTCCGGCGTCGGCACCAGGGTCGCGTCGGCGTGGTTGTGGAAGCGCCGCAGGCAGGCGAACACGGTCGGCGCGAGGAAGCCGAGGCCGTAGTGGCGCGCGAAATCGTCGAACCGCGTGTGGAAGCCGGTGCAGGCCGGGATGCGCAATCGCCGAGCCGCGCGCAGGGCGCTGTGACCGAGCGGGCCTTCGGTGGCGACGTAGATCGCGTCGGGCGGGCTGGCGGCCCAGCGCCGCTGGAACAGTCCGCTCGCAGGCAGCCCGAAACGCAGGCCCGGGTAACGCGGAACGGCAGCGCCGCGCAGCAGGACTTCCTCGATGCCTTGTTCCGGCCGGGATTCCTCGCGCTGGCGCGGGCGCAGCACCTCGACCCGGTGGCCGAGCGCGGCGACACCGCGCGCGAGCGCCTGTACGGTCAAGGCGACACCGTTGACTTCGCGCGGCCAGGTCTCGGTGACGATCGCGACGTGCATGGCTGGACACACCCGGCGGTCCACGCGGACCCACCCGCGCAGGCTGGGGGATCGCGTTGAAGCGGGTATTGCGATCGCGTGGCGGCTCGATGACAGTGGGCGGTGGTTGAAACATGCCTGTCACACTTGCGGCCTAGCGTGCACGAATGTCCATCGATCCAGCCACTTGCGGCAACCCGCTGCCGTCGGTTCCAGCCCGCGCACGCGTGCGCCGACGGCATCGGCGGCTGCGCAACGCGGCCAGTGCGATGGCGGCCGCGCTGGTGGTGGCGGGGCTTGCCGCGATGCCGATCTACCTCATGCTCGGCCTGCGACCCTGGGAGGGGTCGACCGCGCACGATGGCGCGCGCCTGCTGCGGCTCGCGGCAGGCAGCCTGCGTGCGGTCGCGTGCGCGCTGGTCGTCGCGATCCCGCTCGGACTCGCCTGCGCCGCGTACACCGCGCATTTCGCCGCGCCGCGCCTGCGCGCATGGTTGAAGCCGGGGTTCGAACTGTTCGCGGCGGTCCCGACCGTGGTGTTCGGACTGGTCGCCACCGCCACGCTGGCGCCCTGGCTCAAGCACCACATCGCGGCCGCGCTGCTGCTGCTGGTCGCGGTACCCTGCGTGCTGCTCGCGGCGGGCTTCACATTCGGCGCGCGCGCGCGCGGCTGGTTGCCGCTCGCACTGCTGCCGCTGGTGATCGCGCTGGTGGCCGCAGGCGCGTGGGCTGCGGGGCGGTCGGATGCGGCGCTGATCCATCCCGACAGTCCGTGGAATGCGCTGCTGGTCGGGTTCGCGCTCGGCCTCGCGGCGCTGCCTCTGGTGTTCTCGGTGGCCGAGGATGCACTCGCACTGGTGCCCGCGGCGCACACGCGCGCCGCGTTCGCGCTCGGCGCGACGCGCTGGCAGGCGCTGGTGACGATCGTGTTGCCCGCGGCCGGAT
>DAIOWG010000245.1:0-5098 GCA_036758645.1 Dokdonella sp.
CCGCCCACACCACCGGCAGCTCGCGGCTCGCACTCACGCCGGTGACCTGCTGTGCGTTGAGCGCGAGGTCGTCGCCGAGCACGCCCGCGGTCTTCTTCGCCGCGACCTTGGTCAGAATCGAGACGTCGTCGAGTACGCTCGCGATGTCGTCGAGCAGCAGAAACAGGCTTCCACCAGCCATGCGTCGGAATTCCTCGGGTCAGGTGCCGCGATTCTCGCCGATCACGCAGGCGCCTGCGCGTCGGCGGCCAGTCCGTGGCGCGCAAGCACCGCCTTGACCGGCGCGATCTCGCGCTCCAGCTCGTCGCTGCGCGGCACCACGCGCGGACGCGCATCGAGCGTGCAGCGCACCGCGCGCGAGAGCAGCGCGGCGTGCGAGCGCGCGAGCGCCGTCGCATCGCCGGGGTCGAGCACGCCGGCCGCCTGCGCGGCGGCGATCAGATCGGCCGAATTGCCGCTCGCGAGCAGGGACGGATGGCGCGGGGCGTGCCGCAGCACCAGCCACTGCAGCAGAAACTCGAGGTCGACGAGCCCGCCCGCGCCCTGCTTGAGGTCGAAGCGCGCCGCGTCGGAGCGGTCGCGTTCGGCGCGCCAGCGCTCGCGCATCGCAACGATCTCGCCGAGCAAACTTTCGGGATCTCGATCGACCGCGAGCAGTTCGGCGCGCAGGAGCGCGAAGCGCCTCGACAGAGCAGCGTCCCCGGCGATCGCGCGCGCCCGTACCAGCGCCTGCAGTTCCCAGGTCCAGGCGCGCTCGCGCTGGTAGGCCGCGTAAGCGTCGAGGCTCTGCACGAGCATGCCCTTGCTGCCGTCCGGGCGCAGGCGCACGTCCACCTCGTAGAGCCGGCCCGAGCGCGTGAGCATGCCGAGCAGGTGCACGATGCGCTGCGCGAGCCGCGCGTACCAGCGGGTGCCGTCGATCGGCTTGGGCCCGTCCGATTCGCCGCGCGCTCGCGCCGGATCGTAGAGGAACACGAGGTCGAGATCGGAGCCGAAGCCGAGCTCGGCGCCGCCGAGGCTTCCGTACGCGACCACCGCGAGACCCGATGGCGAGGCGGCTGCGATCGCGCGCCCCGTGCCCGCCGACGCGGGCGCAGCCGCGCCGGGCACCAGCGCCGAGCTGCCGCCCGGCCACCCATGCGCAGCCGCGAGTTCGCGCTCGGCGATGCGCAACACCGCGCGCAACACCGCGGCTGCCACGTCGGACAGGCTGCGCGCGGCGCTGACCGCGTCGAGGCGGCCGCCGATGAACGCGAGGCCGATGCGGAACAGCGCCGACTGGCGCACTTCCTGGATCGCATCGATCTCCGCCTCGGGATCGGCGTCACCGAGCGTCGCGAGCCGGCGTGCGAGTTCGTCGTCGAGGTCGCGCGCGGGCATCGCGTCGACGCGGTCGTCGAACAGGTCGTCGAGCAGCATCGGATGCGCGACCACGCGCTCGGACAGGAACTCGCTCGCGGAGAACACCGCGGCAAGCCGCTTCATCGCGGCCGGCTGTTCGTCGAGCAGCGCGAGGTAGACCGAACGGCGCGCGACCGCCTGCACGAGCCGCAGCAGGCGCACGAGGCAGCGTAGCGGCTCCGGCTGCGCGGCCGCCGCGGCAAGGATCCCGGGCATCACGCGATCCAGTCGCTCTCTCGCGCGCGCCGACATCGTGCGCAGCGCGCTGCCGCCGACCAACGCCTCGAGCTCGGCCACTGCTTCGACCGCAGGCGCGAAACCCGCGGAATCGAGCATCGCCACGTCGATGCCGTCACCACCCACGATCCGGCGCCAGAACGCCGGCCATTCCGCCTGCTCGCGACGCGCGTCGCCGCGCGCCTCCACCGCCATCAACGCGGCGAACTCCTCCGCGACCGCGCTGCGATGTGCCTCGAGTTCGCCCGCGAGCGCGTCCCAGTCGCGATGGCCGAGCGCGAGCGCGATGCGCTCACGCGTCGCCGCGTCGGCCGGGATCTCGTGCGTCTGCTGGTCGCCGAACATCTGCACGCGGTTCTCGAGCCGGCGCAGGAACCGGTACGCCTCGCGCAGCCGCCGCGCACGACCGCCCGGGATGAAGCCGAGCTGCTCGCCCGCCGCGAGCGCGGGCAAGAGGCCCCGCACGCGCAGCGTCGGCTCGCGTCCGCCGCGGATCAACTGCACCAGTTGCACGATGAACTCGATCTCGCGAATGCCGCCGGGCCCGAGCTTGAGATGGTCGGAAAGGTCCTTGCGCGCGACCTCGGCGTCGATCAACGCCTTCATCTCGCGCAGGCCCGCGAACGCGCCGTAATCGAGGTAGCGCCGGAACACGAACGGGCGCAGCGTGTCGAGCATGCGTGCGCCCGCGGCTCGATCGCCGGCGACCGGCCGCGCCTTGATCCACGCGTAGCGTTCCCAGTCGCGACCCTCGCGCTGGAAGTACTGCTCCATCGCGACGAAGGAGAGCGCGGGCCGGCCCGCGTTGCCGAATGGTCGCAGGCGCAGGTCGACGCGGTAGACATAGCCGTCGGCGTCGCGCCCTGCGATCAGCGCGACCAACGCCTGGCCGATGCGCGCGTAGTACGCGCCTGCGTCGAGCGGCCGCGCGCCGTCGCTGCTGCCACCGTCCGCGTAGGCGAACACGAGATCGACGTCGGACGAGAAGTTGAGCTCGCCGCCGCCGAGCTTGCCGAGCGCGAACACGACCATGCGCTGGGGTTGCCCGTTCGCCGCACGCACGTGGCCGTGGCGCTGCGCCACCTCCTGCTCGGCCCCGCGCAGCGCGGCTTCGAGGCAGGCATCGGCGAGCACCGAAGCGCCTGCGAGCGTGGTCTCGACACCGTCCGCGCCGTTGATGTCGCGCCAGATCAGGCGCAACGCCTCGCGCAGCCGGAAGCGACGCAACTCCAGCCGCAGCTCGTCGCCTTGCAGCGCCATCAGGGGGCCCGCGCGTGCGTCGGCATGGCGCGGATCGCTCATCAGCAGCAGCAGCTCCGGCCCGAGCAGGCCCGGATCGCGCAGGAAGCTCTGGTAGGCGAAATCGCTCGCGAGCAGGACGCGTTGCAGGTGGTCGTCGACCCCCGCGTCGTCGTGGAACGGCACGGCGGCCTCGCGGCACGCGGCCTCGAGCCGCGACAGGCGATCGTTCAGGAAAGCGGCGACCGGGCGCGGCCACTGGGCGGGTTGCAGCATGCGCCGATTGTGGCAGCAGCCGACACGCCGCGTCAGCCGGAGGCCACGCCGCCGCGACACCGATCCTGACGATCGGTTAACGCGGCGTTGCCGCTGTCATGGCATTGTCGCGCCCCTGTCATGAGAACGACTCCGTTCCCCTCGCTCGCGGCGCGCTGGCTCGCGCGCCCGCCGCTCCTGCGCGAAAGCGTGGGCGTGGTCGCGTGCGTGCTGATGCTGATGCTGCTGGTCGCGCGGCTGGATCCGGGCATCGAACTGTCGGGAGCCGGGCTGCGCGACGGCCTGCGATTGCTGATGCTCAACATGGTGCCGGCGCTCGCGCTGTTCGCGCTGCTGCTCGCGCTGACGCGGCGGTTGCTGCTGTCGAGCTGGCTCGTGCTGCTGTCGATCGGGGCGCTGTACGGCGCCAACACCGCCAAGCTCGGCATGCTCGAAACCCCGCTGCTGCCGGCCGACCTGCGTTTCCTCGCCGAGCCGGGTCCCGCGATCGAGCTGTTCTCCAAGTACCTGCACGTCGACGCGTTGCGCTGGGTGCTGATCGCGGTCGGCGCGGCGCTGACCGTTGCGCTCGTGCGCGAGCGCCCGCTGAAGGCATTGGCCGGGTGGCGCGCACTGGTACTCGGCGCCGCGACCTGCATGCTCGGCGCGAGCCTGATGGCGGGGGCCTCGCCGTGGCGGCGCATGTACCAGTCGGCCGAGGCGACGTTCCAGCCGTGGGCACTGACCGAGAGCTCGGTGCATACCGGACTGATCGGCAGCCTGCTGCTCTACCACTGGCAGATCGGCGGCGGCGACGTACCCTCCGCCGATCGCGCGGCAGCGGTTGCATTGCTCTCGGCGCATGCGCCCGAGCTGCGCGCGGGCCTCGCGAACGCGACCAGCGCCGAGGAGCTGCCCGACATCGTCGTCGTGCAGAGCGAATCGCTGTTCGACCCCGCGCGCCTCGAGGGCGTGCTCAGCGGCCGCTGGCTGCCACAGTTCCATCGCCTCGCGCGCAAGTCCAGCCATGGCGAGCTGACCGTGCCGACCTTCGTCGGCGGGACGATCCGCACCGAGTTCGAAGTGCTGACCGGCGCCCCGCTGGCGAGCCTCGGCGGCGTGCAGTACCCGTGGCTGGAGTTGTCTCTCGACCACTATCCGGGCATCACGAGCGTGCTCGGCGAGCGCGGCTATCGCCGCCTTGCGGTGCATCCGAATGCGGCCGCGTTCTGGAACCGTTCGCGCGCCTACCCCGCGCTCGGCTTCGACCGCTTCATCGACGGCAGCGCGTTCGATCCGGAGAGCATCGTCGGCCTGTTCACCTCCGACGAGGCGATGACCGACCGCGTGCTCGAAGAACTCTCCGACGAGGGCCCGCCGCAGTTCCTGTTCGCGGTCAGCATGGAAAACCACGGACCGTTCGACTGGCGCCCGAACCTCGACCAGCAACGCCTCGCGAAGCTGCCGATGCCCGAGCAGCTCGACGCGGGCGGGCGCCTGTGGTTCGGCAACTACCTGTACCTGCTCGACGACGCCGACCGCGAACTCGGCCGCCTCGCGAACGCGCTGGCCAAGCGCGAGCGGCGCACGCTGCTGCTGTTCTACGGCGACCACCTGCCAGGTCTCGCACCGGTGTACTTCCAGCTCGGTTTCGACGATGGTCGCGAGGCGGACCAGCAGCCGGTGCCGTGGCTGTTGTTCGACAGCAAGAACCCGCGCCAGCAGCGCCGGGACGCGCGCGCCTGGATGCTGCCCGCGCTGCTGCTCGACGCGGCCGGAATCCGCGACGACGCCTACTTCAACCTGATCGCCTCGCTCGCGCGCTCACCCGATTTCGATCCGGACGATCCTGCCACTGCCGCCGGCATGCACGCGATCGCGCGCCTGCACCTGCGCGGCGAACTCGACGAGCTGCTCGGCGAAACGCTCGGCCTCGCGGCCCTGCCCGGCAGCGCACCCGATCGCG
>DAIOWG010000246.1:0-5025 GCA_036758645.1 Dokdonella sp.
TAGGGACCGCACGACAGGGGCGACACCGAGCCACGATCCGGGAAGTTGCGATCGCCCTAGAGGTGCGGCAGCACCCAGCGCTCGAGGCTTTCCTCGGTGAAATTGCCCGCATGCCGCGCGAGGATGCGCCCGTCGCGACCGATCAGGAGCGAGTACGGCAGCACGCCGTGCTGGTTGCCGAGCGTGCGCGAGAGGTCGCCACGCTCGGGGTCGTCGACGAGGATCGGATACTCGACCGGATGCGCGGCGAGGAACTCGCGCGTGGGCCCGGGCGCTTCGCTCGCGATCCCGACCACCTGCAGGCCGCGCGCCGCGTGGCGCTGGTGGAAGCGGTCGAGCAGCGGCATTTCCTCGATGCAGGGCGCGCACCAGCTGGCCCAGAAATTGAGCAGCACGAGGCGCCCGTTCCATTGCGCGAGGGGCTGCGCGCGGCCTTCGAGATCGGGCAGCGACGTCGCGGCCGGCAGGCGCTCGGGCGCACTCGCGGGCACCGTGTCGAGGGCCGCGCGCGGGTCGGGGCGCAACATGCGGCCGACGAACAAGCCCGCGGTGGCGCCCGCGATCGCGAGCGCAACGACGAGCAGGTGGCGGCGCTCGAGCACCTGGCTCAGTCCGCGCGGCCCGCGAGGGCCTCTTCGACGATGCCGAACGTGAGCACGGTCGGCAGCTTGATGCCGGGCGATCCCGACCCCGCGGGGAACATCACGTACAGCGGCACGCCGACCGACTGGTACTCCTTGAGGAATGCGCTGATCTCCGGATCGACGTTGGTCCAGTCGCCCTGCATCAGCACCGTATCGGTGCGTTCGACCAGTTCGCGGAAGCGATCGGTGTGCAGCACCGCGCGCTCGTTGACCTTGCAGGTGACGCACCAGTCGGCGGTCATGTCGACGAACACGCCGCGTCCCTCTGCGCGCAGGCTCGCGAGCCGTTCGGCCGAATAGGGCACCCACGCGTCGGAGATGGCCGCCTGCGCCTTCGCGGGCGGCGCGATGCGCGTGACCTGCAGCAGCGGCACCAGCGCGGCGAGCATCACGATGACCGCGAACACGCGCCGCAGCGGACCGCCGCGGTAGCGGCTGCGTTCCCACCACCACAGTCCGAGCGCGAGCACGGTCGCGCCGACCAGCACCCACGCCACCGCATCGATGCCGCGTTGGTTGCCGAGCACCCACACCAGCCACACCGCGGTGAGGTACATCGGGAATGCGAGGAACTGCTTGAGCGTCTCCATCCATGCGCCGGGCCGCGGCAGGCGCGAAGCGAGCGCGGGGATGAAGCCGACGAGCAGGAACGGCAACGCGAGGCCGAGGCCGAGCGCGAGGAACACCAGCAGCGCGACCCACGAAGACGAGGCGAATGCATAAGCCAGTGCCGAACCCATGAACGGCGCGGTACACGGGCTCGCGACGACCACCGCGAGCACCCCGGTGAAGAAGTCGCCGGCCGCGCCCGTGCGCGACGCAAGTCCCTGGCCTGCGCCTGCGAGTCCTGCGCCGAAATTGAACACGCCCGACAGCGAAAGGCCGATCGCGAACAGTACGTAGACCAGCAAGGCGACGAACGCGGGCTGCTGCAACTGGAATCCCCAGCCGAGCGCCGCGCCCGCGGCGCGCAGGCCGACGACGGCGAGCCCGACCGCGGCGAACGCGACGAGGACGCCGGCGGTGTACCAGAGCGCATGCGTGCGCGCCTTCGCGGCGCTCTCGCCACTCTGCGCGAGTCCGAGCACCTTGAGCGACAGCACCGGCAACACACAGGGCATCAGGTTGAGGATCAGGCCGCCACCGAGCGCGAGCAGCAGTGCGCCTAGGATGCCGAGCGGCGAGGGCCGGGGGCTGGGGGCCGAGGGCTGGGCAGTCGGGTTGATCGTGGAGGCTGCGCTGCTTTCCGCTGGCGCAACGAAGGATGCGTTGGCAGCGGCGAGTTGCTCCGTGCTCGCGGCGGGCAGTTCGACCACGATGTCCTTCTGCATCACCGGGTAGCAGAGCCCGTTGTCCTGGCAGCCCTGGTACTCCGCGTGCACGGTCACGCGCTGCGGATCGCCGTTGGTGCGTGCGAGCGCGATCGGCAGCTCGACCTGGTCGAAGTAGACCTTCACGGTGCCGAAGTGTTCGTCGGTATGGTCGACGCCTTCGGGCCACTGCGGTGCGCCGAGGCGCACGTCGTCACCCTGCGTGAGCGTGACGGTGCTGCGGTCGCGGTACAGGTAGTAGCCCTTGGGCATCGTCCAGCGCGCGAGCAGCCCGCTCGGGCCGGATGCGATCGCTTCGAACACGAAGGCTTGCTCGGCCGGCAGCGGCGCGGCGTCGCTCGCACCCGCCGAAGCGTTGCCACCGAGCTGGATCAGTGGCGTCGCCGCGCCGCTGCCCAACGCGGGCGTCGCCGCAGGGGGCGCCGCGCCGCCTGCTGGAAGATCGAGCGTGAGCGTGGTCGGGTGCGGCGGATAGCAGATCTTCGGATCGACTTCGTGGCAACCCTGCGCGGTGACCGTCACGGTCAGCGTCGTCGCAGCCGGATCGGCGAGCGTGTACGGCAGGCGCGCGTCGACCGCGCGGTGGTAGACCTCGACATCGCCGAGGAACTCGTCGTTCTTGCGCTCGCCAGCCGGCAGGTCGAGTTCGCCGAGCGTGACGCCGGCCTGGGTCGACTTCGCCTTGATGCGCGAGCGATACATGTAATAGTCGGGCGCGATCTCCCAGTGCAATGCGACGACCCCGGGCTCGTCGATGCGTGCGGTCAGCGCAAACGCCTGTTCGACCGGCAGCAGCTCGTCCTCTTGTGCGCGCGCGACGCCGCTGGCGACGAGGAAGGCGAACAGGCAGGCGATCAGGTGGCGCATCTGGCAAGGCTCCGGGAGGCGGGTGCGGCGCGGAAAGGACCGCGCTTGGACCGCAACGATTGCAGGACGTTCACGTGGGCGCGGATTCGGCCTCGACCCAGTCGAGGTAACCGCGCAGGCCGCCGGTCGCCTCCATCACGATCAATTCGGGCAGATCGTAGGGATGCAAGCGTGGCAGCCGGTCTTCGAGCGCCGCGATGCGCGCGCGCGTGGTCTTGATCAGCAGCAGCACCTCGCTGGCGCGCTGCACCTCGCCCTGCCAGCGGTAGGTCGAAGCGACACCGGGAACCACCTGCACGCACGCGGCAAGGCGCTCCTGGACCAGGGCTTGCGCGATGCGCTCGGCACTCGGCAGGTCGGGACAACTGCAGTGGACGACGACGACGGACATGGACGACGGGCTTGCGCGAGTCGTCCATGTTCGCACAGCCGGGGCGTTCCGGCCTCCATTCGCGCTTGCAATGCGCCGGCCGCGCTGCGCGCGTCCAGCCTACTGGAGCACGATCCGCAGGCTGGACGGCCGCAGGCCGGCCGGCGCTCTTGCTTCTTGCGCGCCTTATTCGAATCCGTCCGCGAAGATCGAATCGTTGTCCGGCAACTCGCACACTGGCGGGTTCGACGATTCGAACAACGCGCGCGTCGCCCACTCCGGATGGTCGACGAACGGGTTGCGATTGCCCTGGAACGTCTGGATCAGGTCGTTGCGCGCGATTTCGTCCGCGTCCGGCGGATCGGCCAGGTGCCAGTCGAGCAGGTCCGCGAGCAAACCCATGTACGCGGTCTGCGTGTAATCGTTCATGCCGACGATCTGTGCGCGCAGGTCGGTGAGCTCGAGCTGCGGCTCGTTCTGGCCGCTGACTGGATCGACGCCGCCTTCATAACGAATCGCCATGTAGAAGATCGCGCGCGCCATCTCGCCCTTGCGATGGTCCCAGGATTCGAACGAGCCCTGGTTGCCGTCGGGCGAGCGCACCCAGTTCGAGTCGCCGCCGCCGCCGCCGCCGACACCGCCGTTCGCCTCGGTCGGCCGTTCGCCGCAACCGCTGTCGCAGTTCGCGAACGGCTTGTTGCCGCGGTCGGAGTTGTACTGCGTGTCCGACAACCACAGCATGTGCGTGTCCGTGTACGGCGCATTCGGCAGGCCGAGGTTGCCGGTCTGGCTCGGGAAGCCGAGCGAATTGGGCCAGGTGTGTTCGCGGTTGTAGGTGATGCCCGAACCCGTGCCCGCTCGATCCGACACCGCGGTGTACAGGCGGTTGCGATAGACATCGATGATCTGGTTCGGGTTGGACGGGTTCGCCTGTGCGAGCTCGAGGATCGTCCAGGTATTGGTCCCCGAACCGCTGTACGGATACGCGGTGTGGCCGCGGATCGTGCGATGCAGCGAGCAGCGCAGCTGGTCGGGGCTCGCGGTGTTGACCGCGTCGTAGTACGCGCCGGTGCCGGCGCCGATCTCGAAGCTGATCGTGACGTTCGCGGCCAGCGGCACGTCCCACGCATTGGTGACGGCCGAGGCGAGGATCGTGAAACTGCAGTCGGCGCCTTGCGCGAGCAGCGTCGCCGGGGTCAGCGTGCGCTGCGCGCCGCCGCCGGTCTCGATCAGGTCGATCGGCGCGGCATCGCAGGCGAGCGAGAACGCGCCCGTCGCCGTGGTCACCGGCTCGCTGAAGACCACGCCGATGTCGCTCGCGGGCGGCACGTTGGTCGCGCCGTCCGCGGGCGTGATCGACACCACCGTCGGCGGCGTCGTCGCGGGGTCGCGCGTCTGGAACACGACGACGGTATCGGCGGCCGGATGGTCGGGCGTGCCGTCGTTGTCGGTGATGTTCGCGGCGATGATCGTCCACGTGCAGCTCTCGTCGGCTGCAAACGCGGGCGAGGGCGTCAGTGTGTAGCTGGTCGGGCCGCCGCTGACGGTCGCAGGGTGCGCGCCACTGTCGGTGCAGGTCAGCGTGAACCAGCTGCCGTTCGTCGTCACCGACTCGCTGAAGCTCACGGCGAGGCTCGCATCGAGCGCGACGCCGGTCGCGCCATTCGCGGGCGTGGTCGACACGACGACCGGCGGATTGTCGACCGGTGGATCGCCGGCGACGGCGAACGCGACATCGTCGATCGCGAGTCCGTCGTCGATCCCCGAAACGTTCACGTCGACCCAGCGCACCCACAGCGTCGCCGACGGGGCG
>DAIOWG010000247.1:0-5022 GCA_036758645.1 Dokdonella sp.
CCGCGTCCGCGCACGGTCTCGATCGGCTTGATCGTGTTGTCGGGGTCGAGCTTGCGGCGCAGGCGACCGATGAACACCTCGAGCACGTTGGAATCGCGGTCGAAGTCCTGCTGGTAGATGTGCTCGGTGAGGTCGGCCTTGGACACCAGCTCGCCCGCGTGCAGCATCAGGTATTCCAGCACCTTGTACTCGTAGCTCGTGAGGTCGACCGTGCTGCCGTTGACCGCGACGGTCTGCGCGGTCGTGTCGAGCACGACCGGACCGCACTCGAGCGTCGGCCGCGACCAGCCGCTCGCGCGGCGCACCAGCGCATTGAGGCGCGCGAGCAGTTCCTCGACGTGGAACGGCTTGACGAGGTAGTCGTCGGCGCCGTTCTTGAGCCCCTGCACCTTGTCCTGCCACGAAGAGCGCGCGGTCAGAATCAGGATCGGGTAGCGCTGGCCGCCTTCCCGCAGGTGCTTGACCAGGTCCATGCCCGACATCTTCGGCAGGCCGAGGTCGATGATCGCGACGTCGAACGGAACCTCGCGCCCGAGATACAGGCCTTCCTCGCCGTCACCGGCCGCATCGACCGCGAAGCCGTCGCGCTTGAGGCGCGCTGCGAGCGTTTCGCGCAGGGGGGCTTCGTCTTCCACCAGCAGTACGCGCATGGACTGTCTCCTCGATTCGTGTCACGGGCGGCTGCCTTGCCGCGTCATTTTTCGGCGGGTACCTGCACCACGCGCACCCGCCCGTCGTGCGTGAGGACCTTGATCCGGTAGATCTTGCGCTTGCCGACGTTGAGCGTCTGCACCGACAGCACCTTGCCCTCGACTTCCCGCTGCGCCTGCGCCACCGCTTCCTGAGCGCTGATTTCGCGAGCGAGCGCGAGGCCTCCCGTCAGGAATGCCCCGACGAGCAAGGGAACCAGCCAGGAGAGTCGGGTGTTTCGCATCAGCCTCGTCGCATCGTGGCGGTCACGGCAGTGCCGCACGTGCGGCGGATCTGGCCTCGCAGTCTCGGCATCGCGCATTGAATTGCGGCTGAACTCGACTCGGCACGCTGCGACGGCAGGCGCGTTCAATAGATCTCGGCGACGCAGCAGCGCAGGCTGCCACCGGCTTTCTCGACCTCGTCCAGGTCGGCCGTGCCGATCGAGAAGCCACTGCGCTCGAGGCCGGCGCGCTGCGCGGCGTCGAGCGAGTCTGCCGCGGCCGTGCTGAACCACGCCCGGTCCGGAGCAAGCGCGATCGCATTGGCCGCGAACGCGGCCTTCTGCGACGAATCGAGCTCGATCACGTGGCCTTCGTAGACGCGCGCGATCGCGGCCGCGGCGCGTGCGTCGCGAAACCCGGACGGCGCGACCAGCGCGGCGCGCCCGGCAAGGATCGCGAGCACGACGTTCGCGTGGTACTCGCCCTCGGCGAGCTCGAACGCGAACGTCAGCCGCAGGCCGAACGCCGCATGCATCGCGCACGCGCCGGCGAGGTCGCAACGCTCGGACAGGCCGCAGTACCCGATGCCGCGCGCGCGGTCGATGCAGAGCGCCCCGGTGAGCTCCGCCACGCAGGGCAACAGCGACAGGTCGGTTTCACGATAGCCGAGCACGCCGCGGAACCAGCCGCGGATGTCGCCGCGCCCGGCTTCGGCCTGGCGCACCGGATGGCGCATGCTGCCGATCACGAGCTGTCCGGGCGTGGTCGCGAACACGTTGTTCGGGAACATCCCGTCCGGATGCGCGGGATCGCCCGCGAACTGGACGATCGGCACGTCGGCCGCGAGCCGACGCTGCAACTCGGCGTGCTGGGCCAGCGCGCGTTGCGAGTCCGGCGCCCGCGCGAGGTCCATGTAGCGGTTGTCGCGCGCCGATTCGCGCGCGAGCACGTCGCTGGCCGGCGTGACGAGGAACGCGCCGCGCGCGGTCGCCGGCCCGCGCATCGGAAAGCGCGCGGGGGACCACTCGGCGAGGAATGCATCGGGATCGGTGACGATCATCGCGTCGCCTCCCGCTGCCGGAAGCAGCCGACGAGGTGGTCGTCGACCATGCCCGTCGCCTGCATGAACGCGTAGCAGATCGTGGAGCCGACGAAGCGGAATCCGCGCCGGCGCAAATCCTTGCTCATGCGGTCGGAGGTCGGCGTGGTCGCGGGCACCTCGGCCGCGGTGCGCCATCGGTTGCGCACCGGCGAGCCGTCGACGAACGACCACAGGTACGCCTCGAGGCTGCCCGCTTCCTCGATCACGGCGAGTGCCGCGCGCGCATTGCCGCGCACCGACGCGAGCTTGAGCCGGTTGCGGATCAGGCCCGGGTCGGCGAGCAGCCGTTCGAGTCGGCGATCGGTCAGGCGCGCGCAGCGCTCGATGTCGAAGTCGTGGAACACCTCGCGGTAGCGCGCGCGCTTGTCGAGCACGGTCCGCCACGACAGGCCCGCCTGCGCACCCTCCAGGCAGAGGAACTCGAACAGCGCGCGATCCCCGTGCAGCGGAACGCCCCACTCGCGATCGTGGTACGCACGCATCGCATCGCTGCTGCCAGGTCCGGCCCAGCTGCAACGGGTCAGGCCATCGTCTGCCATCGCGGGCTCCACCGAACGAGGCGCGTATCATACGCAGGCGCAGGTGCAACGCGTGCGACGAGGCGCGTCGTCGCGCGCCTCGTCGACGTGCAAGGGCGTTCCACGCGTCGTTGCCCGCCTCCCGCCGCCACGGTACCTGCCATGCCCACGTCATCCCGCTCACGCGGCGCATTCGCGGCGCTCGCGATCGTCACGCTGGTCTGGAGCTACAACTGGATCGTGATGAAGCAGGCGCTCGCCTACAGCGGGCCGTTCGCGTTTTCGGCGTGGCGCTATCTGCTCGGTACGCTCGTATTGTTCGCCGTCTTGCTCGCGCGACGCGCGTCGCTGCGCCCGCCGCCGATGCTGCCGACCGTGATGATCGGCCTCGCGCAGACCACCGGTTTCCAGTTGCTGGTGCAATCGGCGCTGGTCGAGGGCGGCGCCGGCCGCACCGCGTTGCTCGCGTACACGATGCCGTTCTGGGTCGTGCTGCTCGGCTGGCTGCTGTACCGCGAACGGCCTTCGGCGCGCCTGTGGAGCGGCCTCGCGATCGCGGCGGCGGGGCTCGTGCTCGTGCTCGAGCCCTGGCACGGACTCGGCGGTGCGCGCAGCTCGCTGCTCGCACTCGCGGGCGGCCTCGCCTGGGCCTGCGGCGTGGTCTGGACCAAGCGCCTGTTCCAGCGCGGCGGCATCAGTGCGCTGTCGCTGACCGCCTGGCAGATGGCGTTCGGCACGCTTGGCGTGGTGGTGGTGGCGCTGCTGGTGCCGGAGCGACCGATCGAATGGACGCCGTGGTTCGTGGCCGCACTGGCCTACAACGCGCTGCTCGCATCGGGCCTTGCGTGGCTGCTGTGGTCGATCGTGGTCGAGCGCCTGCCGGCGAACATCGCGGGCCTCTCGAGCCTGGTGATCCCGATCGCGGGCATCGGCTTCGCGTGGTGGCTTCTCGGCGAACGCCCGAGCGCGCTCGAAGCGATCGGCATCGCGCTGATCGCGGCTGCGCTCGCGCTGGTCAGCATGCGACCGGCGCGGCGCAGGGACGATCGGAAATGACGCGCGGCCACGCGTGGACAGAGCGCCTGCGCAGGCGCCGGCACGCGCGCTGATTGCCGCACCAGCAACCGCATGCGTTGCGACGCTCGCGTGAGCGTCGGACCGCCGATGCAACGCCCGCCTCGGGTTCGAGTCACCGGTGTTTCGAGCCTTGCGGGTCGCGGTCACCGCATGCCGCGCGCCATGATCACCGCGGCCAGCGGGATCAGCGCGAGCAGGTGCAGTTCGACCAGCACGTAGGCGCGCACGCGACGCCAGTCGCGTTCGGGAACGACCGCGCCCGGGTCGGCGCGGCGCGCACGCCGCCATCGCAGGAAGGCGAGGGTCGGAACGATCGACATCAGCCCGACCAGCACGAACAGCGTGACCTTCGCGTGGAATACCGGATTGCCCGCATAGAAGTCCCAGCCCTTGAGGCCCCAGATCGCGCGCGACGCACCACTGACCAGCGCCAGGCCCGCGAACAGGCCGAACCGGGCGTCTGTGCGCGCGAGACGCTCGACGTCGAGCGCGGGTGCGCCAGCGCGCAGCAACTGCCATTCCTGCGCGATCGTCCAGACGAGGCCGAACAGGGCCGCGTAGTGCAGGTAGGCGAGCACGGCGTCGGTGATCATGTCGAACTTCGCGCGGAAGGTGTCAGGGTTGGGCCGGAAGCGTCGATGGCCACGGCAGCGCGTCGAGATCGACATTGCCGCCCGAGAGCACGATGCCGACGCGGCGACCGGCGAAGCGTTCGCGCGCGCCGAGCACGGCGGCCAGCGCGATCGCCGAAGAGGGTTCGACCACGAGCTTGAGGCGTTGCCACAGCAGTCGCATGGCCGCGACCGTATCCGCGTCGTCGACGGTCAGGACCGAGATCGCGTGCCGCTGCATCAGCCGCAGGTTGATCGCACCGAGCAGCCCGCGCAGACCGTCGCAGACGGTGCGAGGTTCGAGCTCGGTGACGCGCTCGCCGCTGCGCAGCGACTGGAATGCATCGGCGGCGCCGGCCGGTTCCGCACCGATCACCTCGATGCCGGGCACGAGCGCATGCGCGGCGATCGCGCTGCCGCACACGAGCCCGCCGCCGCCGACCGGCGTGACGAGCAGATCGAGCGGCCCGGTCTCGCGCAGCAGTTCGAGCGCCGCGGTGCCCTGGCCTGCGATCACGCGTGGATCCGTATAGGGATGCACGAGCTCGGCGCCGGTCTCGGCGCGTATCGACTCTGCCGCAGCTTCGCGCGCAGCCAGCGTCGGCGCACAGCGATGCAGCGTCGCGCCGCCGGCCTCGATCGCCGCGAGCTTGGAACGCACCGCACCCTCGGGCACGACGACGTGCGCGGGAATCGCGCGCGTGCGCGCGGCCAGCGCGAGCGCGGCGCCGTGATTGCCCGAGGAATGCGTGACGACGCCGCGCGAGGCGGTCGCGGCATCGAGCGACCACGCCGCGTTG
>DAIOWG010000248.1:0-4981 GCA_036758645.1 Dokdonella sp.
GCCTGGCAGAAGGGCTGGGTGCCGCTGTCGCGCGACGCGCTGATGCGCGCGATCGAACTCAATGCCGCCGCGATCGAGATGAACAAGGCTGCGTTCAACTGGGGCCGGCTCGCCGCACACGACCTCGCGCAGGTACGTGCCGCAGCGAACGGCGACGCGGCGAGATCGCCCGCAGGCGCGATGCCGTCGCCGCTCGACGACGGCCGCTTGAGCACCTCGCTCGACGAACGCATCGCGCGTCGCGTCGCCTTCCTGACCGACTACCAGAACGCGGCCTATGCCGCGAAGTACCGCGCGCTCGTCGACAAGGCGCGCGCGGCGGAGCAGGCGAACGTGCCCGGCTCGACCGCACTGGCCGAGGCAGTCGCGCGGTACGCGTTCAAGCTCATGGCCTACAAGGACGAGTACGAGGTCGCACGCCTGTACACGAGCGGTGATTTCGAACAGCGCATCCGCGATGCGTTCGACGGCGACTTCAAGCTGCACTTCAACCTCGCACCGCCGCTGTTCGCGAAGAAGGATGCAGAAGGTCGGCTGAAGAAGGCCGAGTACGGTCCCTGGATGTTCACCGCGTTCCGCCTGCTCGCGAAGCTGCGTGGCTTGCGCGGCAGCATGCTCGATCCATTCGGCCACACCGCCGAGCGGCGCATGGAGCGCCGGCTCATCGCGGACTACGGCCGCACGATCGACGAACTGCTGGCGGGTCTTCGCGCCGACAACCTCGCGCTCGCGGTCGACATCGCTTCGGTGCCCGAACTCATCCGCGGCTATGGCCACGTCAAGGAACGCCACCACGCGGCCGCGATGGAACGCCAGGACGCATTGCTCGCGGCGTGGCGCAATCCGGTCGTCGCGCGCGCAGCCGCGTGATCCTTCCGTAGGGGCGCACCCTGTGCGCGATACGCGTCGGTTCGAATGTTCGCGCGCAACCGGTTCCCTGCGCGGATCGCCCACAAGGTGGGCTCCTCCGCGAGAAGCGACTCGCTCGCGCGTAGGAGCGCACCCTGTGCGCGATCGCGCGAATCCGGATGCCGTCGCGCAACCGTCTCGCTGCGCGGATCGCCCACAGGGTGGGCTCCTACGAAACGTGGCACTCGCTCGCGCGTAGGAGCGCATCCTGTGCGCGATCGCGCGAATCGGGTGCCGTCGTGCAACGGATTTGCTGCGCGGAACTGGACGCCGGTGCGCGCGTGCGTGCACCATGCAAGGTTGGACCGCTGCGGTTGCCTGCGTGGACGAGACCGTATTCCGCGAACTGCTGGCCCGTCACTGGACCAGTCTGTTCGACCAGCGCACGATCGAGAAAGGCGTGGACTACCTGCGCCGCGGGCACGTGCTCGGCACGCAGTTCGAGGCCGTCGGCGACGAGGGCGCGCTGATCGGCATGGTCGAAGGCACCGCGCGCGATCCGTACGCCGCAGGCGTGCGCATCGAGTGGGACGGTCGCCGCGCGAAGCTCGACAGCTACTGCACCTGTCCGCTCGAGTCCGGCTGCAAGCATGTCGCCGCGACCGTGCTGTACGAACTGCATGGTCGCACGCCGGGCGAGCAGCGCCCCGAAGTCGGACCCACGCTGCCGCAGCTCGGCGCCTGGAAGAACTGGCTCGACGGACTGCGCGCGCCGCCGCCGGCGAGCCCGGCCGCGGCCGCGACGCCGGTCGCCGACACCTCCGAGTGCGCGATCATGCTGCGCACCGACGCCGCGCACCCGTTGCCGCGGCTGCAGGCGCAGGTGGTGCGCGTGAAGGCCGGCAAACGCGGCGGCTACGCGACGCCGCAACCGTTGCAGCCCTCATGGGCCGATCCGGCGCCTTGGAGCGGACTGGACGCCGACACGTTCCAGCTGGTCGCGGGCCTGCGCATGCGCGCGCCCGCATTCGGTGCGAACGGCTGGTTCCAGCTCGCGAGCGCAGCCGACGAACCCTTGCTCGAGGTGCTGCTCGGCGCATTGCCGTGCTTCTTCGACAAGGCTTCGGCCGGTCGCCTCGTGGCCGGACCGCTGCGCGCGTTGCGGATCGGCTGGGAAGCGCGCGATGACGGGACCCAGAAGCTCGCACTCAGCGTCGACGCGAGCTCGCCGAAGACGCGCCTGCTGCGCATCGGCGGGCTCTGGTACTTCGACCCCGAGACCCGCGAACTCGGCCGCGTCGACGGCGACACGCGCCTGGCGGAGGCGGTGCTGCGCGCGCCGTCGCTGCTGCCCGAGCAGGTGCCGCTGCTGATGGAACGCTGGCGCGATACGCCGCTGCTCGCGGCACTGCCCTTGCCGGCCGAACCGCGCGTCGAACCCATCGAGGCCAAGCCGGTGCCGGTGCTGACGCTGCGCGCCGTCCCGGCCGGGGTCGGCGAACGCTATCAGGCCGGCGTCGTGCGGCTCGCCTATGATTACGACGGCGTGCGGCTGCCGCTGTTCCCCGCGCCCACGCGCGACCGTCGCCGGCAGGGTGATCGCGTGCTCGAGATCCGGCGCGACCGCGCGAGCGAAGTCGCCGCCCTCGATCGGCTCGAGGAGGTCGGCCTGGTGCCCGCCGAGATGCTCGGCCGCGTGCCCGGCATCGCGCGCGGCGCGCTCGCCGACAGCGATTTCGTGATCGAACACGGGCGTCGACACCTCGCCGGTGCGGACCAGTTGTTCGCGCTGACGCCTCTGCTGCGCGACCTCGGTTTCCGCCTCGAGTCCGACGAAGGCTTTCCGTTCGAACTGCTCGACGAGCCCGCTGCGTGGTTCGCCGAGGTCGACGAGACGGCGGGCAATCCCTGGTTCGACCTGCGCCTCGGCATCGACGTCGGAGGCGAGCGCATCGACCTGCTTCCGGTGCTGCATCGATTGCTGTCCGATCCCTCGTTCCCGCTCGCGCCGCGCAAGGGCGAGGCCGAGGACGCGGTCTGGATGGTGCCGATCGACGCGCGCCGGCGGGTGCCGTTGCCGCTCGCGAAACTGCGCGGCCTGATCGCGCCGCTGCTCGAATGGCTGCAAGGCCCGCTGCGCGAACACGCTGGCGCGCTGCGCCTGCGCCGCGCCCATGCCGACGTGCTCGACCGCATCGAAGGCGGGCTGGAGCAGCCCTGGCGTGGCGGTGAACGCCTGCGCGAAGAACTCGCGCGGCGCAGCGCCCCGCGCGAACCCGCGCGCGAGCCCGAGGGGTTCCGCGCGACGCTGCGCGGCTACCAGCGCGACGGCCTCGCGTGGCTGCAGTTCCTGTCCGACGCCGGGCTCGGCGGCATCCTCGCCGACGACATGGGCCTCGGCAAGACCGTGCAGGTGCTTGCGCACCTGCTCGCGGAGAAGCAGCGCGGGCGACTCGCCCAGCCCGCGCTCGTCGTCGCGCCGACCAGCCTCGTCGCGAACTGGCGCGACGAGGCGCAGCGCTTCGCCCCCGACCTCGACGTGCTCGTCGTGCACGGCCCGGGTCGGCATGGCCTGCACGAAGAAATGGCCGGCCACGACATCGTGATCACGACCTATCCACTGCTGCTGCGCGACCGCGATGCGCTGGTGGCGCAGTCGTACTCGGTGCTCGTGCTCGACGAGGCGCAATCGATCAAGAACGCGAAGAGCCAGGCCGCGAAGATCGTGCGCGAGCTCGATGCACGCCAGCGCATCGCGATGACCGGCACGCCGCTCGAGAACCACCTCGGCGAGCTCTGGGCCGAACTCGATGCGGTCGAGCCCGGCCTGCTGGGCACGGAGAAGCATTTCACGAAGTTCTACCGCACGCCGATCGAGAAGCACGGCGACGTCGAACGGCGCGACCGGCTGAACCGCCGCATCGCGCCGCTCATGCTGCGCAGGCGCAAGGAAGACGTGCTGTCCGAATTGCCGCCCAAGACCGAGATCGTGCGCCGGATCGAGCTGGAAGGCACGCAGCGCGAACTCTACGAAGCGTTGCGCCTGGCCCAGCACGAGCGCGTGCTCGGCGAGATGCGCAAGCGCGGGCTCGCGCAGAGCGGCATCATCGTGCTCGATGCACTGCTGAAACTGCGCCAGGCCTGCTGCGATCCGCGCCTGGTCAAGCTCGAAGGCGCACGCAAGGTGCGCGAGTCCGGCAAGCTGAGCTACCTGCTCGAACTGCTCGAAAGCCTGGTCGAGGAAGGCCGGCGCGTGCTCGTCTTCAGCCAGTTCGCCGAGATGCTCGCACTGATCCAGATCGCGCTCGACGAACGCAAGCTCGCCTGGCAGAAGCTCACCGGCGACACGCCCGGCACGCAGCGCGCCGCGCTCGTGCAGCGCTTCCAGGACGGCGAGGTGCCGGTGTTCCTGATCAGCCTCAAGGCCGGTGGCGTCGGCCTCAACCTGACCGCAGCCGACACCGTGATCCACTACGACCCGTGGTGGAACCCCGCGGTCGAAGCGCAGGCGACCGACCGCGCGCACCGCATCGGCCAGGACAAGCCGGTGTTCGTCTACAAGCTGATCTGTGCGGGAACGGTCGAGGAGAAGATCCAGGCGCTGCAGCAGCGCAAGGCCGAGCTCGCGCAGGCCGTGCTCGAAGGCGGCACGACGAAGGCGCTGAGTTTCGACGAAGCCGACGTCGCGGAGTTGTTCGCGCCGATCTGACGCCACCGGCGCGAACGCGTTCGGTCGTCATGCCCCCGCAGGCGTGGCGGGCAGGTAACGGACCGTCGCCATGATCCGCAGCCGGTCCGACGCATTGATCGACGGCGTGTGCAACAGCCGCATGTCCATCAGGTATATGTCGCCGGCTTGGCCGCACATCTCGACGATCGAGAGATCGTGGTCGCGCAGCGCAGCTTGCGGATCGCCCCTTCCGCGCAGAACCTCGCGAATGCGCCGATACGGCCCCGGCTGGTCGGCCAGGCGATGCGAGCCGGCGAGTGCGAGGGTGGCGCCCCCGCGAGGTTTCACCTCATCGATCAGCACGAAGGCCTGGATGCCGGGCACCTGCCGATGACCGGCAGCAGAAACGGCATCAATCCGGCTCCACCGATTGATCGCTCGCGTGCACGCGCATGGCATCGA
>DAIOWG010000249.1:0-4955 GCA_036758645.1 Dokdonella sp.
CCACATGGCGGTACCGAGGCCACCCAGCAGCGACAACGCGACCAGCACGCCGGAGGCGACGCCGAGCCTGTGCCGGCTCGCGAACCGCCGCAGCCGGTACCAGCCCGAGTCCGCGCGCGCACTGATCGGGCGACCGTCCAGCCAATGCCTGAGGTCGCGCGCGAACGCGGCGGCGGTGGCGTAGCGGCGCGCGGGTTCACGCTTGAGTGCCGTCGCGATGATCAGGTCGAGGTCGCCGGACAGGCGTCGCGACAAGCGCGCCGGATCGAGCGACTCGCCGTACAACTCGCGCGTGCGTTCGGTCGACATCCGCGCGGCCAGCGTGCTCGCGCGCGCGGCTTCCTCCCCCGCGTCGACCGCGAGCCGCGTCGGATGCGCGATGCGCTGGTGCGGCAGGACCCCGACCAGCAGTTCGCACAGCAGCAAGCCGAGCGCATAGACGTCGGTCGGCGTTCCGACCGGCTCGCCGAGGATCTGCTCAGGCGCCGCGTAGGCCGGCGAGAGCACGCGCAGTCCGGTGCCGGTGACGGTCTGCTCGCCGCTCTCCTCGATCAGCTTGGCGATGCCGAAGTCGAGCACGCGCGGCTGGCCGGTCGCGTCGACGAGCACGTTCGACGGCTTGAGGTCGCGATGCACGACCAGCTGCGAATGGGCGTAGGCGACCGCATCGGCGACCTGCGCGAGCAGGTCCACGCGGGCGGCGATGTCGAGCCTGTGATGCGCCGCGTACTCGGTGATCGGCTCGCCGTCGACATGCTCCATCACGTAGAACGGCCGCCCGTCCGCGCTCATGCCGCCGTCGAGCAGCCGCACGATGTGCGGATGGTGCAGGCGCGCGAGGATCCGGCGTTCCTGCAGGAAGCGGCGCAGGATCGCATGCGTGTCCATGCCGCGCTTGAGCAGCTTCACCGCGACCTGCTGCTCGTAGGCGCCGTCGGTGCGTTCGGCGAGCCAGACCATGCCCATGCCGCCCTCGCCGATCTCGCGCAACAGCCGATACGCACCCGCGAGCCCGTCCGCGGGTGCGGTCGCTTCGCGTTCGAGCAGGCCGGGCAACGCGCCGGCGGCGCCACTGTCGAACAGCGCGTCGGCGCCGACCTCGGCGTCGGCCTGCAACAATGCCTCGACTTCGCGCGCGAGTTCGGGGTCGGTTGCGAGCAGGGCCGAGAGCCGCGCTGCGCGCGCGGCCGGGTCGAGCTCGACCAGTTCGTCGAACAGTGCGGCGACCTCACCCCAGCGATCGTCTTGGGTCGCCATCGGCGTCAGGCCGCGGTCATCTCGCGCTGAAGGAATGCGCGCGCGCGGCGCCAGTCACGCTTGAGCGAACGTTCCGAACGATCCTGCACGCCCGCGATCTCGCTCAGCTCGAGCCCTGCATAGAAGCGCATCTCGACCAGTGCCGCGAGCGGCGCGTCGATCTGCGCGAGCCGCTCGAGCGCGGCGTCGAGCGCGAGCACCTCCTCGTCGCGCTCGGCCGCCGCGGCCTGCAGCGCGGTGGTGTCGAGCGATGCGACCACCTGGCCGCCACCGCGCCGCTGCGCGGATCGCGCGCGCACGTGGTCGATCACGATCTGCCGCATCACGCGCGCGGCGACCGCGAAGTAGTGGCCGCGGTCGTTCACTTCGAGCGCGCCGTGGTGCGCGAGCTTGAGGTAGGCCTCGTGCACGAGCGAGGTCGCGCGCATCGCATCCTCGCCGCGCAGCTGGCCGGCCGCGAGGCGGCGCAGCTCGTCGTAGAGCACCGCGAACAGGCGCTCGGACGCCTGCGCGTCGCCGCCGCGCGCCTGGCCGATCAGTTCGGTGATTTCCGCCACGTTTCCCTCCGCCGCAAGACCACCTTGCCATGCGCGGCGTGGCGCGGCAATCCGCGCGGCAACCTCGCGCGCGTTCGCGCGTCCTGCCCGGGCGGCGTTCAGCGCCAGTCGCCGGCCGCGACGAAGCCGGCCCACCAGTACGGATGCGTGTCCTGCCCCGCCGAGCGGCGGGCGGCCAGCGCCGCGCGTTGGGCGGCGGCCACCGCATCGATCGTGCTGACACCGTCGCGCAGGCGCGCGGCGTACAGCGCCGTCATCCAGTCGGCGGTCGCCGCATCGTCCACGCGCCACAGGCTCATGATCACGCTGCGCGCGCCGGCGAGGCGGAACGCGCGGCGCAGCCCGAACGCGCCTTCGTACGCGCGGCTGTCGCCGAGCGCGCTGTCGCAGGCCGACAGCACGACCCAGGACGTGCCCTCGAGCGAAAGCTGCAGGATGTCCTGCTCGCCGAGGTAGGCCTGCGCGGCGCCTTGCAGTCCGGTACCAGCGAGCACGATCACCCCGAGCCCGCCCTGGTCCGATGCCGCTGGCGCGGCCGCGGGCGCGAGGCCTGCGCCACGCTGCGCGAGCGCGGCCGGCGTGCAGTCGATGTCTCGGCGCAGGCCATGCGCGGCGATGTGCACGATGTCCTGCCCCGGCAGCGCCGACAGCACGCTTGACTTCACCGCGTCCGCGCCGCGCAGGTCGGTGAGGCGTGCCGAAGCGGGCAGCAACCGCCCGATCGCATCGACCTCCTTGCGCGTGCCCGGGAGCGCACGCCAGCCGGATGCGCCGCAGGGGTCCGCGCGCGCCGTGCCTCCCTCGATGGCATCGCCGTAGCGTGGATCGCTGACTGCCAGCACGCGCAACGGCTCGCGCGTGGAATGCGCCGGCTGCAGCAACTCGCGCTCGTGGTTGAGTGCGTGCGCGCGCAGTCCGCGATCGACGAGGAAGCCCTCGCCTTCGGGCAAGGCCGCGAAGTTGAGCTGGTGCAGGTCGCCATAGGGCACCAGCAGCAGGCGCGCGCCGGGCGCGATGCCGAGTGGATCGAACACGATGCGGCGCACGCGCTCGCCCGCACGACGCAAGGTGGCCGGTGGCGTGGCCGCGTTCCCGGCAGCAGCGCGCCAGGCGCTCACCGACGCGCCCACCACCTGCTCGTCCGCGATCGGCACGAGGCGTGGCGCGCGGCCGGGCGACGCGACGAACGCGAGCACGTCGCGCGGACGCGTGTCGAGGTCGCCGAGCTGGTATTCATGCGGTTCGCGCATGCCGGTCGAGACGAAGGCCACGAGGTTCGCCTGCAGCGGCCGCAACGCCGCGTCGAGCTGCTGCGGATCGATCGCGCCACGTGCGACCTCGGCGCCCGGCAGTTCCAGCGCGAGCGCCTGCGCCGCGCGGTCGAACGCGTCCTCCGCCGCAACCAGTGCCGCCTTCGTCGCAGTCGCATCCAGTCTCAGCGCCGCGAGCGCTTCGCCGTGTTCGCGCCAGGCGTCGTAGCGCGCGCGCACCGCGGGCTTGCGCGCGGCGCGCGCCTGCGCCAGTCGCGCCGCGATGCCCGCCGACACCTGCCCGCGCGCGGCCATCGCGAGTGTCCACGCACGCGCGACCAGCGCGGGATCGCCGCCCGCCTTCGCGATCGCGAGCGCGAGGTCGAGACCGGGCCATTGCTTCTCCTGATAGCGGATCGCAGAGGTTTCCGACATCGAAGGCAATGCCAGCGCGAGCGCGAGTTGTCGATCGCGTTCGGCGCGCTCGGCCTCGGCGAACGCGTCGGCGAACCGGCCTTGGCCCCACAGCGCGGCCGCGAGGCCGAGGCGCGAGAACACCGAACTCGTCTCCGCGCCTGCGGGCTGGCCCTCGGTCGACGCCAGGCTGCGGCGGAACCCGGCTTCCGCCTGCGGGTACTGCTTGCGCCGCACGTGCATCATCGCGAGGTTCGCGACCGGCATCATCGCGGCGGAACTCTTCGAATCGTGAAGCTCGGCGATCGCGAGCGCGCGCTCGTACGCGGCCACCGCGTCGTCCCAGCGCCCCGCCAGATCGAGCGCACTGCCGTAGTTGTTCCAGACGTGCGAGACGCGCTCGGAGTCGGCGCCATACACGCGCGCGGCCGTCTCGATCGTCTCCGTATAGCGTGCGAGCGAACGTTCGCGCAGCGCGGGGTCGGTCGAGACGCGATCGAGGTTGGCCATGCCGTGCAGCAAGGCGCTCAGCTGAGCGGGAAAAGGTTCCGGGTGCGCGCGCAGCCATGCGAGCGCCTCGTCGTAGCCGCGCGCCGCGCGGTCATAGTCGCCGCTGATCTTCCAGGTCTGCGCCTGCGACACCAGCGTGTGCGCGACGAGCGTGGTGCCGGCCGGTTCGGGCCCCGCGCGCTCGGCATCGAGCGCGCGCTGCAGGCTCGCCAGCGCCGCGCCGTGGTCGCCGTCGTTGCGCTGGCACAGGCCGCGTGCGAGCAGCGCGTGACCCGCCGCATTCGGATCGCCGGAGAAATGCACGCGCGCGTACTCCTCGGCCGCTTGTGCGTAAGCGAGGCAATGCCCGGTGTCGCGACTGACAATGGAAACGCGCACGCGCACGAGCAGGCCGCGCAGGCGCAGGTAGCGGTCGATGCCCGCGGACGACGCGCCAGCGAGGGCGGCGTCCACCTGCTCGCGCGCCTCGTCGAACCGGTCACGCCAGGTCAGCAGGTCGGCAACGGTGACGGCGGCGTCGACGCGGTCGACCGCGGAGAGATCGGCGCGTGCTCGCTGCGCTTCGGCGATCGCGAGTCCCGCATCGAACTCGCCCGCGGCCGCATGACGGCGAGCCTGGCGCAACGAGTTCGCCGCGGTATCGCCTTGCGCTTCGCGCAGGCGTTCGAGGCAGCGCGCCGCACCCTGCTCATGCAGGCCACCCGCCAACCACGACTTCTCGAAGGCTTCGGTCCACGCACCGGGCGACGCGCCGGCAACGCAATCCGGCGGCACTGCGGACGCAGTCGCTGGCGCCAGCAGCAGCAGCCAGACCAGCCAGGCAACGCGTCGCTTCATGGCTGCCCTCCAGCGCGATCGCCGCCGCGCGTCAGCGGGGGCAGTCTAGCGCCTGGAACGCGTACGGGTGCGGGTGGGGGCATGCGCGGTGGCCATGCGCTTGCCCCGGGACGCAGCGCCTTCGGCGCGC
>DAIOWG010000250.1:0-4949 GCA_036758645.1 Dokdonella sp.
CCTGCTCGCACGCGAACAACGTGCCGGTGCGGCCGAAGCCGACCGCGATCTCGTCCGCGATCAGGTGCAGGTCGAACTCGTCGCACAACGCACGCAGGCCCGCGAGGTAATCGGGATGATGCATGCGCATGCCGCCCGCGCATTGCACCAGCGGTTCGACGATCACCGCGCAGGTTTCGCGTGCATGGCGTTCGAGCAGGGCGCGCAGGTCGCCGAGGCGCCGCCGCGCGCAGGCCGTGGCGGTTTCGCCCGGCCGTGCGTCGTACGCATCCGGCGACGGTGCGAACAGCGGCTCCAGCAACAACGGCGCGTAGGTCGCGCGGTAGAGCGCGACATCGGTCACCGACAGTGCGCCGAGCGTTTCGCCGTGGTAACCCCCGGTGAGTGCGACGAAGCGCGTGCGCTCGCCGCGACCGAGGTTGCGCCAGTAGTGGAAGCTGAGCTTGAGCGCGACTTCCACCGCGCTCGATCCGTTGTCGGCGTAGAACACTCGCTCGAGGCCCGCGGGCGTGATCCGCACCAGTTCCTCCGCCAGTTCGATCGCCGGCTCGTGCGTGAACCCCGCGAGCATCACGTGGTCGAGCTCGTCGAGCTGCTGCTTGAGCGCGGCGACGATGCGCGGGTGCCGGTGGCCGAGCAGGCACGTCCACCACGAGCTGACCGCGTCGAGGTACCGGCGCCCGTCGTGGCCGTGCAGCCAGGCGCCTTGCGCGCGCGCGATCGGCAGCATCGGCAGCGTCTCGTGGTCGTGCATCTGCGTGCACGGATGCCAGACCACCGCGAGATCGCGCGCGGCGAGGCGGTTCGCAAGGGCAGTGTCCATGACCTATGATCCCGGCCACCCCCGTTCCCGCACAAGCCCGCCATGCGCCGCTCTTCCGATCCGCGATGCCCGAAGGTCGATTCCCGGCCCCCAAGCGGCTTCACCCTCATCGAAATCCTCGTCGTCGTCGTGATCCTCGGCATCCTCGCCGCGATCGTGGTGCCGCGCGTGATGGAGCGTCCCGGCGAAGCACGCGTCACGCGCGCGAAGCAGGACATCCAGGGCGTGGTCACCGCCCTCAGCCTGTACAAGCTCGACAACTTCAACTATCCCTCGACCGGGCAGGGACTCGACGCGCTGGTCGCCAAGCCCGCGGGCGAACCCGATGCGCCCAACTGGAAGGGGCCCTACCTCGACCGGGTGCCGAAGGACCCATGGAATCGCCCGTACCAGTACCTGCAGCCCGGCCAGCACGGTGACGTCGACGTCTACAGCCTCGGTTCCGACGCGCGCCCGGGCGGCAGCGGCGAGGCGGCGGATGTCGGGAACTGGGAATGAGCCGCGAATAGGGAATAGAGGATGGAATCGCGGATGGCGCTGGCGATACGCCGCCCGCTCGGATGCGAGCGGCCGCTTTTCCATTCCCCGTTCCCGATTCCCCATTCGCGGCGTCGAACGGGCTTCACCCTGATCGAGCTCCTCGTCGTGGTCGCGATCGTCGGGGTGCTCGCGCTCGCGTTGACGCTGTCGGTCGCCAACAGCAGCGAGCGTCGTCTGGAAGGTGCGGCGGAACGGTTCTCGGCGCTGGTCGGGCACGCGTGCGAGCAGTCGGAGTTGCGCGGGCGCGAGATCGGCATCGCGATCGCGCCCGACGGCTACGCGTTCCTGCGCCTCGATCGTGATGGCTGGCAACCGTTCGCCGGCGACGACGCGCTGCGCACGCGCGAGTGGCCGCAGGGCACCCGGGTCACGCTCACGCGGGAAGGTCGCCCGCAGGAACTGGTCCACGGCGACACTCAGCACGCCCCGCAACTGGTCTGCTTCGCCTCGGGCGAGCTCACGCCGTTCGCGCTCGATCTCGCGCTCGGAGACAGCCGCGCGCATTACCGCGTCGAGGCGCAAGGTGATCCGGTGCCGTCGATGACGCGCCTCGACGCCGCGCCATGAGGTCGCCGTCATGGGCATGAGTGCGTCGCGGCGCATCGGCGCGCGTGCGCGCGGCGGCTTCTCGCTGATCGAGGTGCTGGTGGCGCTCGTGGTGGTCGCGCTCGCGCTGCTTGCGCTCACGCGCACGGCGACGATCGAAGTGCGCCGCTTCGACGCCTTGCGCGAACGCACGCTCGCAAGCTGGGTCGCCGCCAACGTGCTGGCCGAAGCCCGCCTCGCCAGCGCATTGCCGCCGACCGGTCGCAGCGATGGCCGCACCCGCCTCGGCGGCCGCGCCTGGCGCTGGCAACGCGAAGTTGAAGCGACCAGCGACGCGCAGATCCGCCGCGTCGACGTACGCATCTACGCCGAGGGGTCGCGCGAACCGTCCGCGGTGTTGGTGGGGTTCGTGCCGTGAAGCCGGGAATCGGGAATGGGGCATGGGGAATGGTCCATGCAGGGGCGACCGCGTCGACCGCGAACCGGTCCGCGACGTCGTGCCCGCTCCGCTCTTCCCGTTCCCCATTCCCCACTCCCTGTTCCCGGCCCGAAGGCTTCACCCTGCTCGAACTCCTCGTCGCCGTCGCGGTGTTCGCGGCGCTCGCGGCGGCGGCATGGGGCGGGCTCGCGACGCTCGCACGCACGCGTGCAGCGCTGGCGGCGGAGCAGCAGCGCTTCGCCGAGGTCGCGCGCGCGGTCGGCAGGCTCGAGCGCGACCTGCGCCAGGCGATCGGCCGGCCGGTGCGCGATGGCCGCAACGCGGTTCTTCCTGCGCTCGCGGGTGACGCCTCGGCGATCGAGTTCACGCATGTCGGGCACGCCAATCCGCTGGCCGAAACGCGCAGCCATCTCGAACGCGTCACCTATGCGCCCGATGGACGCGACCTGCGTCGCGCGCACTACGCGGTGCTCGATCGCGCACCCGATTCGCGCCCGCTCGCCCGCGTCGCGATCGCACGCGCAGGTGCGTTGCGACTGCGCTACCTCGGCTGCGACGGCGCCTGGCGCGAGGCGTGGCCGCCGCGTGAAGCCGCGCCCTGCGAGGCGGCCGGCGATCGTCTCGGTGCGTTGCCGCGCGCGGTGGAATTCCGGCTCGCGCCCGAAGGGCTCGGCGAGATCCGACGCGTGGTGGAACTGCCCTCCTCGATGCCGCCGCAGGCGCTGCCATGAAGCCGGGGCCGGCACGCCAGCGTGGCGTCGCGCTGCTGGTCGCGCTGCTGGTGGTCGCGCTCGCGGTGATCCTGGTCGCGGCGCTGCTCGATCGCGGTGAACTCGCGTTCGCGCGGACGCGCAACACGCTGCGCGCACAGCAGGCGGACGCCTACGCGCTGGGGCTCGAAACCTGGGCCACGCGCGTGCTGGTGGCCGCACAGGCCGAACAGCCCGGCCTCGACACGAACGCGAGCCCGTGGGCATTGCCGTTGCCCCCGCAGACCGTGCCGGGCGGCATGGTCGGCGGGACGCTGCGCGATCTCAACGGCTGCTTCAATCTCAACAACCTGTCGCCGCGCAATGCCGACACGCGCGCGCGCTGGGCCGACATGCTGCGTCGGCTGCTGCTCGAACTCGAACTCGATCCGGCGATCGCAGTCGCCGTCGAGGGCTGGCTCGGCGTCGACGCGGCCGGCAGCGAGACGAACCACTACCTTGCACTGCCGATCCCGTATCGCCCGCGCGGCGACGTGTTCACGCATGCGTCGGAGCTGCGCCTCGTGCGCGGCGTCGATGCGGCCGCATGGGCGAAGCTCGCGCCGCACGTGTGCGCATTGCCGCCAGGAACGCGCCTGAACCTCAACACCGCCGGTCCGGTCGTGCTCGCGAGCCTCGATGGCCTCGCGTTGCCGGTGACGATCACGCGTGAACTGGCCACGAAACTGTGGGAGCGCGGGCAGGCCAATTACGGAAGTGTCGCCGACTTCGCGCAAGCCGCGGGCGTGCCGCCGGGGCTGCTGCCCGACGCGATGTTCGGCGTGGACAGCGACTACTTCCTCGCGCGTGCGCAGGTCGTGATCGATGGCCTGCCGCTCGCCTATGCGAGCCTGATCGAGCGCGGCGCCGGCATCCGCGTGCTCGCGCGCAGCCGCGGCAGCGACGCGATCGACGCGCCCGACGGCGCTGCAGCCGGCTTCGGCGCCGAACGCTGAGCCATCTCATCGGTGCGTGCGCAACGTCCCTTGCGGCCGGCGCGGCGTCGAACTCGACTACAATCCCGGCGATTGGACGCCTGCGATCCCGCCGAATGCCCGACCGCCTGCTGCTGCGCTTCGCCCCCGACGGCGGCCTGACCTGGCTGCGCCAGCGCACCGGCGTGCCCCTGTCGGCGTCGGCCACGGGCGTGCCGCCGGCCGACGTGGTCGCCCTGGTGCGCGAAGTCGTCGTGCTGGTGCCGTCCGAAGACGTGTTGCTGACCGAGGTCAGGCTCGCTGCGCGCAACCGCACCCAGCTGCTCAAGGCGGTTCCCTACGCGGTCGAAGACCTGCTGCTCGATCCGGTCGAAGACCTGCACTTCGCGGCGGCGCGCGCCGCCGATGATGCAGCCGGCGTCGCGGTGGTCGCGCCGCGCCTGCTCGAGGCCTGGCTCGAGCGACTGGCTGCAGCCGGCATCGAACCCGACATCCTGCTGCCCGAAGCGCTGGCGCTGCCGATCACGACCGGACGCGTGCAGGCGATGATCGACGGTGATCGGGCGCTCGTGCGCCTCGCGCCATGGTCGGTACTCGCCTGCTCGATCGCAGAACTCGAACCGCGGCTCGCGCGCAGCGGCCTCGAGCTGCCGCTCGAAGTGCATGATTTTCGCGCCTCGTCTCCGTTGCCGCTGCCGCACGCGGTCGCGGCCTACCACGAGCGCCGGCGCGACCCGCTCGCGTGGCTCGCGCAGGGACTCGCGACCGTGCCGCTGAACCTGCTGGAAGGCAGGTACGCGCCGCGACGACGCGCGCGCGGCCGCCGCGCGGGCGCGCTCGCCGCGATGCTCGCGGCTGTCGTGATCGTGCTCGCGTTCGCCGACCTCGGCATCGACGTCGCGAAGTTGTCGCGCGCA
>DAIOWG010000251.1:0-4938 GCA_036758645.1 Dokdonella sp.
GGTTGGCATGACAGTCGAAGTGCACCATCACGAGGTCGCGACCGCCGGCCAGTGCGAGATCGGAACGCGCTTCAAAACGCTCGTGCGCAAGGCCGACGAGCTCATGAACATGAAGTACGTCGTGCGCAATGTCGCGCACCTGCACGGCAAGACCGTGACCTTCATGCCCAAGCCGCTGGTCGGCGACAACGGATCGGGCATGCACGTGCACCAGTCGCTCGCGAAGGGCGGCCAGAACCTGTTCTCGGGTGAACTCTACGGCGGCCTGTCGCAGACCGCGCTGTACTACATCGGCGGCATCTTCAAGCACGCGCGTGCGATCAATGCATTCGCCAACGCGACCACCAACAGCTACAAGCGCCTGGTACCGCACTTCGAGGCACCCGTGATGCTCGCGTACTCGGCGCGCAACCGCTCCGCGAGTTGCCGCATCCCGTTCGTGCATAGCCCCAAGGCGCGCCGCATCGAGGTGCGCTTCCCCGATCCGATGCAGTCGGGCTACCTCACGTTCACCGCGCTGATGATGGCCGGCCTCGACGGCATCCTGAACAAGATCGACCCGGGCGCACCGGCCGACAAGGATCTCTACGACCTGCCGCCGGAAGAGGAAAAGAACATCCCCACCGTATGCCACTCGCTCGACCAGGCGCTCGAGGCGCTCGACAAGGATCGTGGGTTCCTCAAGGCCGGCGGCGTGTTCTCGGACGACTTCATCGACGCCTACATCGAGGTCAAGATGGCCGAGGTCACGCGTTTCCGCGCGGCGACCCACCCGCTCGAGTTCCAGATGTACTACGCCATCTGAGATCCGGGGCGGCCCGGTCGGGTGGTCGCGAACGCCGAGGGCTTCGCGCACAATTCCCCGCGCGGCGCACCGCCGCGCGCAGGATCGACGCAAGCATGGGCGACTCGGCCAGGCAACAGCAGGCGCTACGGCTGCACGGTCTTTCTGCAGGCGCGGCCGCGATCCTGCGCGACGTCGCGCTGCACCTGCAGCGCGGCGACCTCGATGCGGCCGAGCGCGGCATGGCGGGTGCGCTCGTGCTCGCGCCCACGCACGGCGAGACCCAGCGGCTGCACGGGTTGGTCGAACATCGGCGCGGGCGCCTCGCTTCTGCCGAAGCCGTGCATCGCGCCGCGCTCGAGGTGCGACCGCATGATCCGATCCTGCTCGTGCAACTGGCCGAACTGCTCGGCGACATGCAACGTGGGCACGAGGCGGTGGACGTGCTGCACGAAGCGTGTGCGCATGCGGCGAAGGATGCCGAGGCGTGGGTGCGCGCGGGCGTGCAGTACGACCGCCACGCGCTGCACGAGGCCTCGATCGCCGCGGGCATGCGCGTGCTCGCCTTGCAGCCGGCGCATCCGCTCGTGCACCTGTTGCTCGCACGCGGCTTCGCCGCGACCGGGCGCACCGAAGACGCGGCACGGCACTACCGGCGCATGATCGCGGCCGGCGGCGCGCGTGCATGGCAGGCGTGGTTCAGCCTCGTCGATCTCAAGACCGTGCGTCTCGAGCCGCGCGAACTGCTCGCGCTCGAACGTGCCCACGCAGCCGCGCCCGAAGGCAGCGAAGCGCGTGGCGTACTGGGGTTCGCGCTCGGCCTCGCCCTGGAGCAGGCCGGGCGCCACGCCCACGCCTGGGACGCGTTCACGGCCGCGAATGCCTGGCGCCGGCGCAGCGCGAAGTGGGACGCGGCGCGCTTCAGCCGCGAGGTCGATGCGATGCGCGCCGCGTTCGACGTGCCCGGTGCGAGCGCGAAGCCCCAGGGCAAGGAGGTGATCTTCATCGTCGGAATGCCCCGCTCGGGCACGACCCTCGTCGAACAGGTGCTCGCGGCGCACCCACTGGTCGAGGGCGCCAGCGAGCTGCCCGATCTTCCGGCAGTGCTGGCGGAAGAAACCGCGCGGCGCGGCGTGCCCTACCCGCGTTGGTGCACCCAGGCGACCGAGTCGGACTGGACGCGGCTCGGTGCCGAGTATCTCGCGCGCACGGCTCGCTGGCGCGAAAGGCGTCCGCGCAGCAGCGACAAGCTGCCGGGCAACTGGCTCCATCTGGGTGCGCTGCGCGCGATGCTGCCGCAGGCGCGCATCATCGACACCCGCCGGGATCCGGTGGAGGGTTGCTGGTCGTGCTTCAAGCAGTTGTTCGCGCCGGGACTCGCCGACTACACCTACGACCTCGCGGAACTCGCCGCGTACTGGCGTGACTACGATCGCTTCATGCGCGAGTGGGCAGCGCGCGCGCCGGACACGGTGCGCGTGCAGTCGCTCGAACAGCTGCAGTCCGCGCCGGAGCAGCAGATCCGCGAGCTGCTGGCATTCTGCGGATTGCCGTTCGAGCCTGCCTGCCTTGCGTCCCACGAGGCGCCACGCGCGATCCGCACGCCCAGCGCCGCGCAGGTACGACAACCATTGCAATCCGCGTCGTCGCGCAGCGACGCGTACGGCGAGCGCCTCGCGAGCCTGCGCAGGGCGCTGTCGGCCTAGGACTTGCGACGCGTGGCGTTGGTCGCGCTGCGGCGTTTCGCGGCGGCGGGCGCGCGGCGCGCGGGTTTCGCCGGCCATGCGTAACGCACGATCCAGCCGATCGCGATGCCGGCGACGCCTGCGAGTACGAGCGTTTCCCACGGGTGCGCCGCCAGTGCGCGCTCGGCCGCCTTGCCGCCGCGGCGCGCGCCCTGCCACGCCTCCAGGCCCAGCCCGCGCGCACTCTCGAGGCCGCGGCTGCCGTGTTCGAGCGCCGCTTCCCGTGATTCCTGCAATGCGTCGCCCAGCAGGCCGCGTGCGCTGGCGAGCCGGGAGCCGAGATTCTCGAGCGTGGTCGTCGACATCATGGTGATTTCCATCCCTTGGTGAACGTCGGCGGGGACACGCGATGACCGCGTGCCCCCGCCCTGGCCAGCGCGGCAGCCTGCGCCGCCGCGCCACGTCGAGTGCTTACAGCGTGCGGTCGAATTCCCTGACCTGGCGCTCGGCCTCGTCCTTGGCCACGCCGTAGCGTTCCTGCACCTTGCCGGCGAGGTACTGGCTGTTGCCTTCGGCGATCGTGAGGTCGTCATCGGTCAGCTTGCCCCACTTCTCCTTGATGCGTCCGGCGAGCTGCTTCCACTGTCCCTTGATGCGATCTTCGTTCATGGTCTGCTCCTGCTGCGGCGTTCCCGGATGGAACCGCCGTGGATGAATGACTCGGATTTAGTGCGCCGCAGCCTTCAGGCCGCTCGCATCGACGCTGCGCACACCCTTCACGCTCTTGGTCGCCGCAACCGCCTTCTTCACGGCCGCCTCGTCCTGCAGCACGCCGGTCAGCGTGACCATGCCGTCCTTGGTGTCGACGTCGATGTCCATCGCCTTGACGTCCTCGGTGATACCGAGTTCGGTCTTGACCTTGGTCGTGATCCACGCATCGGTCACGGGCTGCTCGGAGTCGACGTTGGTGTCGTTGTTCACCGGCGTCGCGGCGGGCTGCTGCGCGACAGCGAACGAAGCCGCGCCGAAGGAAAGCGCCGAGGCCAGCATCAGGGTGGTGAGGTTCGTGGTACGGGTCGTCATGGTGTTCTCCTCCAGTTGACGGCGCTGCGAGCGCCGGTGGTCCGGTGACCACGTGGGACCAGATTGGCGATCCACGCCCAACCCCGCGATGAACAATGGTTTTTTTACGTGTGAAGCGTTCAGGCAGCGACCGCGAACGCCGCCTGCGCACGCGATGCGCGGCGTGCCGGCGTCGAAGGCGCGCACCGCATGTCGATCCGCACCACCGTGGTTCGTCGGTTGCATCGACGCCGCGCCCGCGACACAGGAACCTGCGCCATGCGATTCATGCTGATGCTGGAAGCGGGTGACGCCGCCGGGCACGAACGCCCGGTCGATGCCGCGGCCGTCGCGGCGCTCGAGCGCTTTGGTGCGCTGCTGCTCGACGCGGGTGTGCTGCTCGAAGCCGCGCGCCTGCATCCGGCTCGGCACGGGGCCACGGTGTGCCTGTCCAGTTCGCGTGGCGTGCGCGTCGACACCGGACCGCAGCAGCGCAGCGACGTCGAGTGGTGCTGGCTGATCGAGGTGCGATCGCTGGAGGAAGCGATCGAGTGGGCGCGACGCTGCTCGGGTCCCTTCGCCGATGCGCCGCCACGGATCGCGATCCGGGCGCTGGTCGAAAGCGGCGATGCGCCGCTGGCGCGCACGTGAATGCGCAGCTGCACGACTTGCGCGCACGCGGCGGCGATGGTGTGATCCGTGCTCATGGCGCAAGACATCGCTGGGACCATCGAAGCCGTGTGGCGGATCGAAGCGGCGCGCGTGACGGCCGCGCTCGCGCGCATGCTGCGCGACGTGGGCCTGGCCGAGGACCTCGCCCAGGACGCATTGGTTGCCGCCCTCGAGAACTGGCCGAAGGCCGGCGTGCCCGACAACCCGGGCGCCTGGTTGATGGCGACCGCCAAGCACCGTGCGGTGGACCGGCTGCGGCGCGAACAGCTGATCGTGCGCAAGCACGAGCAGCTCGGCCATGACCCGGACAGGCCGGAGGCCGCGCAACCGGCGGACGCCACCGACATGCTCGACGACGACATCGGCGACGACCTGCTGCGGCTCGTATTCACCGCCTGCCATCCGGTGCTGCCGGTCGAGTCGCGCGTCGCGCTGACGTTGAGCATGCTCTGTGGCCTGACCACGGCCGAGATCGCGCGCGCGTTCCTCGTCCCGGAACCGACGATCGCGCAGCGCATCGTGCGCGCGAAGCGAGCGCTCGCCGACGCAGCCGTGCCGTTCGAGGTGCCGCGCGGCGCCGAACGCGACGCGCGCCTGCCCGCCGTGCTCGGCGTGATCTACCTGATCTTCAACGAAGGTTACGCGGCCAGTACCGGCGCCGACTGGACGCGTCCGCAGCTGTGCGAGGATGCATGGCGGCTCGGTCGCGTGCTCACGGGACTCGCGCCGGTGCTC
>DAIOWG010000252.1:0-4910 GCA_036758645.1 Dokdonella sp.
TGCAGGAGCGCACCGGCGCAGACGTGCGCGTGAGCGCGGTGATTCCGGATCCCGGCTCGCGCTCGGGACTGTTCGGCAACTCGCATGCGTACATGGACCTGCGCGTGCGCATGCCCGACGCGATCCGGCTGGTGTTGCGCGACTCGTCGGGCGAGCTGCGCGTCGAAGGCCTGCGCGCGGGCCTCGACCTGACCGACAGCTCCGGCGACATCGAACTGCACGACATCGGCGGTGGCGTCGAAGTCGCCGACAGCTCGGGCGACATCGACGCGCGCACGATCGAGGGAGACTTCACGGTCCGCTCGGACAGCTCCGGCGACATCGACATCGCGGGCGTCGAGGGCAACGTGCGCGTGCGCGACGACAGTTCGGGCGACATCGACATCCGCGACGTGACCGGCGACGCCGAAGTCGGCCGCGACAGTTCCGGCAGCATCACGTTCGACACGATCGGCGGCAGCACGAAGGTCGGGGCGGACGGTTCCGGCGACATCCGCGCGAGCAAGGTGCGCGGCGACTTCACGGTCGAGCGCAAGGCGAATGCCGACAGCATCCATCATCGCGACGTCGGCGGTCGCGTGAGCCTGCCGCAGTCCGACTGACCGCCGGGCGAGGCCGCCCTCCTTCCCCCGGGTCGCGGGGAAAGGAGGGCTTCGGCTAGGGCGTGCCGGCTTCGAAGCCGTCCGCGAAGATCGTGTCGCCCGCGAGGTCGCCGCAGCCGACCACGCGGATGTCGTCGATGTACCAGCCTTCGCGCGGATTGGTGTTGTTGGTCGCGATGCGGAAGCGGAATCGTGCGTCGTGACCGGCGTAGGTCGACAGGTCGACGATCACCGGCGCATGCGCGCTGGCCAGCCCGCACCAGGCCGGATTGCCCGCGAGCGGGTTGCCGCTGCCGCCGGCGATCAGGCCGTTGTAGGCCCCGACCGGCATCTGCGCGGCCGGCACCTGGTTGTAGACGCCGCCATCGAGGGAGATCTCGAGGATCGCGCCGTCCTGGCAGGTCGCGCCGCTGCCGCTGGTGCTGCCTTCGATGAGCGGCCAATGGCTGAATTGCAGGTTGAGCCCGCTCAGCGTGTCCGGGATCGCGATCACCGGCGAGACCAGTCGCTGGTCGGAGACCGACGAAGGGTCGCTCGCCTTCCACGAAGTGACCGGGCTGTTCGGCCGCGCGGTCGAGAGGGTCCAGCTGTCGGTGCCGAGCACGGCCTCGTGCGTCCAGCCATTGCCGCCGCTTTCGACATCGTCCTCGAACAGCGCCTGCGGAGCGGTGCCGATGCTGCACTGCCCGGGTCCGGCCTGCGTGATGAAGCTCGACGTCGTGCTCGACGACTCGCCGCACTCGTTGCTCGCGATCACGCGCCACCAGAGTTCGGTGTTCAGCGGCAGCGCCGCGGTCGGCTGGAAGTTCGTCGTCGTCACGACCTGGGAGAGGATCACGTTCGTGAATGCCGCGTCGGTGGCGATCTCGATGAGGTAGTTCGCGGCCTGCGCGGCCGCGCTCCAGCTGAACATCGGCTGCGCGGGCACGCTGTTGGCGCCGTCGGGCGGCGTCAGCAGGCTCGCGGTAGCGGCGGTCGCGGTGGCGACCGCGACCTGCAGTTCGACGTCGCGATCGATGCCGGCTGCGCTGCCGCGCAGGATCAGCGAGGTGGTGCCCGGTGTCGCGCTGTCGTCGACGAACAGGTTCGCGACCGTGCTGCCCGGCGGCGAAACCGGATCGACGCTGTAGCTGCCGCTGAAGCCCGCCGGAAGGCCGGGCACGAAGCTCATGTCGACCGGGTCGGTGAATCCGTTGCGCGGCTCGACCTGCAACGTGACCGGTGCGAGCGCGACCGCCGAGGGTGTCATCGCGCAGACGCCCTGCGAGAGGTTGTCGGCGACCATCGTGAAGGTCGGCGTCCCGCAACTGTCGAAGCGGAATGCCGCGACGCGATTGCGCCAGCTGCCACCGGGCGGCATGTACATGCCCGCGAACCAGAACGTGCAGCCGTCGACCGGGTCGACGCCCATGCCGAAATAATCGCCCCAGCGATCGGCGCCGGTCTGTGCGCTCGCGCCGTCGACGAGCGTGGTTTCGGCGGTCGACATCACGCCCGGCGCATCGGTCGCCTCGCGGCCCACGTAGCGCAGGCCCGCGAACACGCCGGGGTCGCGCGCGACGCTGTAGCCCATCGCGATGTTGCCCGATTCGTCCATGCCGATCGCGGCCATCCAGCGGCTGATCTGCCCGCCCGCATCGGCCGGCGCATACGTGCCCTGCTGGTGCATGAGCCATGGATTCGCAGGGCCGCCCGTACGCCGCAGCTCGAACCAGCGCACCCCCGCGATGTTGTTGGTGGTGTCGTCGGGCAGGCGCGTGACATGGTTGCCGACCAGCACTTCGTGGTCGCCGAGGTTGCGGTAATGCACCGGCACCATCGGCACTTCGAACAGCGGATCGAGCAGTTGCGAGGTACCCGGCTGGTGGATCGCGCCGAACCCGCCCGGCACGCTGAACAGCGAGTTCCATTCGGCTTCCGCGACCGATACCGGACCCGCGAGCACGGTATTGGCCGGCGTCGTGAAATCCACTGACAGCGTGAACAGCTGCAGGAAATCCTGGGTGGGATCGTTGGTGGCGGGATAGTTGCGTTCGTCGTCGTTGCTTCGGATGAAGATGCCCGGTGCGCCTGCGGGCGGCGGCGTCGCGCCGAACACCGACACCGGCGGCGTCATCTCGAAACCGAGCCCCGGCAGGCCCGGCACCGCCTTGCGTTGCAGCGTCGCGCTCTGGCCCGCGAGCATGCGCGTGCGATCGATCGCATACACCGCGGGACCTTCGTTCGCGCCGATGTAGTACGCGTCGGACCAGACGCCGTACTTCGGATAATCCGGGAAGCCCGGGGTGTTGAACGCGTAACGCGTCCAGGTCGTGACGACCGGGTCGTCGCCCGAACTCACGTAGGTACAGAGCGTGTTGCTCGCTCCGGAGAATTCGGTGAACAGCCAGCGCTGCGCGAGCGGGTCGAACAGCACGACGCCGTCTCCGAGCCCGCTTGCACACGCGCCGCCGCTGCCGAGGCCATCCATGCTGAACGGCCCTGCGACGAGCGTGCCGTCGGCGCTGTCGTAGATGCGCAGCAGCGCACCGCCGCTGCCGTTGTACACCTCCACGAAGAAGCCGCCGCCGGCGTCGCCGCTGATGTCGGGCGGAAACACGCCCGAGAACGAGGCGCCGTCCTGGTTCACGAGCGGCGTCGTGAAGTCGCCGCCGCGATCGCCCGGGCCGTGCGCGCGCTGCAGCTGAGCCAGCACGTCGATGCCCTCGACCACGGGATGGGCGGGTTCCGGACGGTTGCGCTGCAGCTCCTCCTCGCCGTGGAACTGGCGCGGGATCTCGCGTATCGGATCGCCCGGACGCCACGCCGGCACCACGGGTCGCGTGCGTGCGTCGAGGAAGAACGAATCGGGCACGGCGGGCGCGCTGACGTAGTCCGCGCCGCGCGAAACCGGCACTTCGCCGGGCGGCGCTGCGAGCGCGACGCCGCAGGCAACGAGCAAACCGGGAACGACCCGCTTGGGGACGGTCTTCATCAGGCGGCTCCTGCACTCGAAAGAGCGCGGAGGACGTTGCCTGCGCCGGCCCCTGCGGCCGGCTCAGTCCTCGTCTTCGCGCAGCTCCGTATGCTGCGCCGCCGGGATGAGCTGTTCAAGCACGATTTCGCCGCTGCGGCTGCGCACCCGCAGGATCGAGCCGCCGCGGCCGTAGTCCGCGTGGGCGGTTTGCACGCCATTCGCCTGCGCATGGACGCTGAGCCCGAAGCCGCTGCGCAGGCGCCCGCCGGTGCGGGCGTCGAGCGTGACGTCGCCGAACGTCGGCACCAGCACGACCACGCGGCCACTGTCGGTCTCGATCTCGCTGGCGCCGGTCCAGCGCTCGCCGATCGCCATTGCGCGGACCTGGCCGGACCCACTGCGCACGACCAGCCGCTGGCGCGAGGCGGCCTGGATCTCGCCGCTGCGCGAATGGGCTTCGACCGCGCCGTCACGCTTCCTCGTCGCGATGCGGCCGGCATCGGTCCGCAGCAGCAGCGCCACTTGCCTGGGGATGTAGAGCGCAATGTCGGCGCGACCCTGCGAGGTGTCCGGCCGCGCGCGGTCCAGCCCCTCGAGGTGCACTTCGATGTACAGCGTGTCGCCGTCGACGCGCGACTCGAATCGCGCGCGCGCATCGCGCGGCGCGACGCGCTGCACGACCGCATGCATGCCGACCTCGTGGCGCGCATGGTCGCGCACGTTGATTTCGCCCCAGGGATTGTCGACCGCGACGCGCGCGACCTCGGGGTCGAGCGAGAACACCCGATCGATGCGCTCGAGCCGTGCTTCGCCTGCTGCCGCGTCGACGCGGGCGGGCGCCGGGGAGCACGCGCCGAGAACGAGCGCGAACGCGGTCGCCGCGATGGCGCTGCAACGGCTGGTCGGATGCATGGCCTAGACCTTGAAGATCAGGAACGCGGCAACGACGATCAGCGCGAAGCCGAGCAGATGGTTCCAGCGGATCGCCGCATCGAGGTAGGCGACCGAGAACGCGGCGAACACCAGCAGCGTGACGATTTCCTGGATCGCCTTCAACTGCGCCGGCGCGTACACCGCGTAGCCGTAGCGGTTGGCCGGCACCATCAGGCAGTACTCGAAGAACGCGATGCCCCAGCTCGCGACGATCACGATCCAGAGCGGGCGATCGGTGAACTTCAGGTGCCCGTACCAGGCGAAAGTCATGAACACGTTCGAGCCGACCAGCAGCAGGATCGGCATCAGGTAGTTCCACATCGCGCGCGCTCCGCCGGATTCCGCGCGCATGGTAGTAGGAGCGCACCCTGTGCGCGATGCGCGGCAATCCGTTTTCGTCGCGCGAAACCGGTTCCCTG
>DAIOWG010000253.1:0-4906 GCA_036758645.1 Dokdonella sp.
CGAAATCGCCTTCGGCGACCGGCTCCAGCGACGGCTCGAGGTGCGCAGGCGGCTGATAGGGCACGTTGTTGGCGGAGTAGCCGGCCGGACGACCGTCGGCGCCGACATAGGCGCGCAGCAGCGTGAAGTCGCCGCTGTGGCGCGGCCACATGAAGTTGTCGATCTCGTCGCCATAGCTGCCGATCGCTTCGGGCGGCGCATAGACCAGCCGGATGTCGCGCAGTTCCAGCTGGCGCACGAGGTGGAACTCGCTGCCGTAATGCAGGTTCGCGAGGCTGCAGCGATAGCCGACTTCGCGTTCGCACTCGGCCACCAGCGCCTTGCCCGCGCGGTCGACCGCGTCGTGGTAGGCGCGCCCGCGCTTGCCGCGCGCATCCGCGAGCACGCGCTCGGTCACGTCGTCGAACGCGGTCGTGACCAGCACGCGGAAATCCGGATTGGCCGGCAGTTCGTCCGAACGCTCGCCCGCGATGAACCCGTCCGCGATGAGGTCGCGATCGGGGCGCGAGTTGTACTGGATCACGCCGAACGCGACGTGGTGGTTGGTCAGGACCAGGCCGGCGTCGGAGACGAACGCGCCGGTCGCGCCGCCGACCTTGACCACCGCGTTCATCGGCGGCTTCGCAAGGTCCGCGAGCGCGGACGGGTCACCCTTGAAGCCAGCCGCCTCGAGCCGCGCCGAGATCGCCGGCAGCTGCGAGGGCAACCACATGCCTTCATCGGCGCCCGCGGCGCCGTGGCCGAGCAACAGGGAGATCAGCAGCAGGCGTGTGCGCATGGCGACGGTTCGTGGCGGGGACACCCATGACCATAGGCGAATGCGCGCATGCGCACAAACCGGGCGCGCGGCGCGAATGCGGTCGAGGCGTCAGGGCGACGCGATCGACGGGGGGTCGCTCGCCTGCGCATGCTGCGCGACGGTGCGGTTCTTGCCGCTGCGCTTGCCGCGATAGAGCGCGGCATCGGCCGCGCGGATGCAGTCATCGAGCGCGGTGCCCGCCGCGCAGAGGCTGAAGCCGATCGTGAGTCTCACCTGCAACGGATCGGCATGGCGGTTGAACGCGATCGGCTCGCGCGCGATGCGCTCGCGCAAGGCATTCGCGAGCGCATGCGCGCCGGCTTCGCTGGTGTCCGGCAACAGCACGAGGAATTCCTCGCCGCCCCAGCGCGCGACCGTATCCTGCCGGCGCACGGAGTCGCGCAGGCGGCGCGCGACTTCGCACAGCACCGCATCGCCGATCTCGTGGCCGTGCTCGTCGTTGATCTGCTTGAAGTCGTCGAGGTCGGCCATCAGCAGGCAGAACGGCTGGCCTCCGCGCTCGAGGCGCGCGACCTCCGCTTCCATCACCTCGATCAGGTGACGCCGGTTCCACAGGCCCGTCAGGTGATCGGTGCGCGCCGCGAGCGCGAGCTTGCGCGCGGTGCGCGCGCCGACGCGCACGCGACTCGCGAGCAGCAGAATCAGCACCAGCGCGAGCCCCGCGATCAGTACGCTGAGGCGCGTCACGAGTTGCTGGCGCTGCAGCTGGAGGTCGCCGATCTCGGCCTCGCGTCGCAGCAGTTCGATCTGGCGCGCAGCCTGGTCGGCATCGAAGCGGTCCTGCAGCGCGGCGATCCGCTCGGCCTGGTCCTGTCCGGCGATCTGCATGCCGATGCTCGACACCTCGCGCTCGGCGGTCAGCGCATTGCGGTAGTCGCTGCGGTCCTCGGCCAGCAACACGCGCTGTTCGGCGATCAGCTTGCGCAGGTTCAACGCCTCCACCGGCACGCGCGTGGCTGCTTCGTCCAGGGCCGCCTGCGCTTCGGCGCGGCGGTCGAGCGCGCGCAACGTGGCGGCCATGCTCAGCAGCGAGTTGATGATGCCGTATGCGTCGCCGACCTCGCGCCGTATCGCGAGCGAGCGCTGGTGTTCGGGCAACGCCTGCGCCGGTTGCCCGAGGCGGTCGTAGGCAAGGCCGATGTTGCTCGCCGCGTAGGCGACGCCACGCTGGTTGCCGAGTTCGGCGAACAGCACCTCGGCGCGCTCGTTGTGGTCCTTCAGCGCGCGATGCTCGGCCTCGGCCGTGCGCGCGTCGCCCGCGCCGAGCGCCTGCTGGCCGAACTTCGCGGCGACCGCGCCGAGATTGACGTGCGCGCCCGCGATGCCGGGCTTGAACCCGGCCGCCTCGAACGCCGCGAGCGAACGCTGGTGGTACGCGCGCGCCTTCTCGAAGTCACCGAGGCTCGTGTAGAGGATGCCGATGTTGCCTGCGGTCTTGGCCGACTCGATGCGTTCGCCGGCCGCGTCGCTGACACCGAGCGCGGTGAGGTAGTGCTCGAGCGCGGACTCGTACGACTCGAGTTCGACCAGCGCGACGCCGATGCCGCGATGCAGGAACGCGACCTGGCTCGGCGTGCCGCCGTTGCCGAGCGCCGCGATCGCACGCTCGAAGTGGTCGACCGCCTCGCCGCTGCGACCGAGCACCTGCAGGTTCGTCGCGATGCCGCCGAGCAGCATCGCGACCCCGGCAGGACACGGAGGTTGGATCGACTCGGCCTGCGGCAGCGCGGCATTGCCGCGTTCGACCGCACCGGCGGGATCGGAATCTCGCGCGCTCGCCACCTCCGTCGCAAGCGCAAGCATGCCCTCGCAATCGGCCGCCGTCGCGAATGCGGGCGTCAGCAGCAGCGACAGTGCGAAGCAGCGAACGATGTGACGTGGATGCGGCGGCATTCGGCGGACGGGTTGAGGACCGGATGCATGCGCGGTCCGACTTCTTCGAATCGACATGCACCGGGAGCATACCGCAGGCCTGTGGCAGCGCGACGGGCGCGCATTCCGCAGACACTCGACTCCGCGCCCTGCGGGCGCTGCGCTCGGCGCGAACGGCAATGAAGCGCGCGTTCGCCTCCGGATCTCCTTCGGTATCCGTTCGCCCTGGGCGCAGGCCGAAGGCCGGAGTCGAAGGGCCCGCCGTCGCGTCGTCTCACGCGCGCGGTTCGACGCCACGGCGGTCTGCGAGACTCTGCCCGGCTAACGCTTCGGCGTGAGCTTCAGCAACCAGCCCTCGCTCCCGCGCGTCCCGTCCTGCAACAGCCACAACGCGCCGTCGGGTCCCTGCTCGACCTCGCGGATGCGCTGCTGCATGTCGAAGCGCTGCGCCTCGCGCGCACCGCCCTTGCCGTCGAACTCCACGCGCACGAGCGCCTTCGAGGACAGGCCGCCGAGGAACGCATCCCCGTTCCAGTCCGGGAACAGCTTTCCGTCGTAGAACATCAGGCCCGCCGGCGAGATCACCGGGTTCCAGGTGATCACCGGCGCGCGGAATTCCGGACGCGTGTCGTGATCGGGAATCACGCTGCCGTCGTAGTGGTCGCCATTGGACACGATCGGATAGCCGTAGTTGGCGCCGCGCTCGATCAGGTTGAGCTCGTCACCGCCCATCGGGCCCATTTCCTGCGCCCACAACTGGCCCTTGGCGTCGAACGCGATGCCGAGCACGTTGCGATGCCCGAGCGACCAGATCTGCGCCGCGACGCCACCCTGCTGCGCGAACGGATTGTCACCGGGCACGCTGCCATCGTCGTCGAGGCGCACGATCTTGCCGAGGTGGGTGTCCATCGCCTGCGCGGGATCGAACTCCTGGCGCTCGCTCGAGCTGATCCAGAGCTTGCCGTCGCGATCGAACGCGATGCGGTAGCCGAAGTGGCCCTCGCCGCTCTTCTTCGGCTGCTGGCGCCAGATCACCGAGAGGTCCTCGAGCCTGCCGCCGCCCTGCGCATCGAGCACGAGCTTCGCGCGCGCGACCGCGGCCCCGAGACGGCCTTCGCCGGGTTCCACGAAGCTGAGGTAGACGAGGCCGTTGTCCGCGTACTTCGGATGCAGCACGACGTCGCCGAGGCCGCCCTGTGCGACATGCTTGACCTTGGGCACGCCGCCGACGTCGCCGAGCTTGCTGGTCGCAGGATCGAACAGATGCAACGTGCCGGCCATTTCGGTGACGAGCAGGCGTCCGTCCGGGAGGAACGTCATCGCCCACGGCGAGCCGAACTTGTGCAGCTTCGCGATCTCGAACGTCGCCGCGGGATCGCTCGACGCCGGCACGGAAGACGGCGTGGCGGCGACACCGACTCCCGCGACGCAGGAGAGCGCCAACGCGAATGCACGCACGAGCGAGCTTGAGCGGACCATGAGACGACTCCTTCGGGCATCCGGATGATGTGACGGCCATGGCCTTGCCCGGAACGCATGACCGGCGGCGCCCGCGGGCGTCACGACGCCTGACTGTGCCTCGGCATGCCCGAACCGCACCCGAACGCCGGCGATGCTCCCTTCGTGCGGGACGCGACGTTGCCGCTCGTGCATCCGGCCGCACGCGTGCCGGCCTTGCAGCCAGCGTGGCCGCGGCGCAGACTGCCCGTCGCTCCCCGACTCCATTCACCGGATCGCGATGGAAGCGCGCGATCCTCCCACGAGGACCGCAGCCATGGCCGACACCCCCCGCGATCGCCGTTCCGGCTCCACCACCGGCGCCGGCGCGCCCGCCGCGAGCGACCGCAACACGTTGAGCATCGGCCGCGACGGCCCGCTGCTGCTGCACGACGTGCACTTCCTCGAGCAGATGGCGCACTTCAACCGCGAGAAGGTGCCCGAGCGCCAGCCGCACGCGAAGGGCTCGGGTGCGTTCGGCGTGTTCGAAACCACCGAGGACGTGTCGCGCTACACGAAGGCCGCGCTGTTCCAGCCCGGTGAAAGGACCGAACTGCTGTTGCGCTTCTCGACCGTCGCGGGCGAGCAGGGCAGTCCCGACACCTGGCGCGACGTGCGCGGCTTCTCGCTGAAGTTCTACACCTCCGAAGGCAACTACGACCTCGTCGGCAACAACACGCCGGTGTTCTTCGTGCGCGACCCGATGAAGTTCCCGCA
>DAIOWG010000254.1:0-3373 GCA_036758645.1 Dokdonella sp.
AGGGTCGTCGCGATAGGCCGGGACTGGCGCACACTCGACGCAGCCGTGCTGCGCGTACAACCGCCGTGCGGGCTCGAACGCGGCCATCGATCCGGTCTCGAGGCTGAGACGCCGGTACCCGCGACGGCTCGCCTCGGCGATGATGTGCGCGAGCATCGCGGCCGCGACGCCCCTGCGCAGGTGCGCGGTCGCGGTGCGCATCGACTTGATCTCGCCGTGCGCGGGATCGAGTTCGCGCAGCGCGCCGCAACCGAGTAGTTCGCCCGCGTCCCAGGCGCTCCAGAACGTGATGCCGGGCGCGCGCAACGCGGCGAGGTCGAGTGCATGCACGCTGCCCGGCGGCGACGATGCGTGGCAGTCACGCAGGTGTTCGTGCAGCAGGTTGACGACCGCGACGCCCTGCAGGTCGTCGCGCAGGATGCGCAGGCCGCCATGGATCGCCTGCCCTGCTGCCGCCGCTTCGTGCGAGCGCTTCATGCGTAGCGCGCGAGCGTGGCCGCCGCCTCCGGCGCACCGAAGTCTTCGCTCCAGTCCTCCATCAGCGCGATCAGCAGCAGCTTCTCGAACTCGCCCGCGAAGCGCTGCACGATCGCGTCGGGATCGCGCACGCGCTTGTGGTCGCCGATCACCCCGAAGTGGACGTTGCCGTTGTAGCTGAGGATCGAGATGCCGAGCGCAATGGAACCGGTCTGCGGCACCCAGAACATCAACTCGCGAACCTCGACCCCGGCGAGGAACAGCGGCTGCTGCGGCCCCGGCACGTTGGTCGCGACCGCGCTCGCCTTGCGGCTGAACAATTCCAGCGCGGGGCGCTGCAGCGCGGCGGGCGCCATGCCGAGCGCGGCGAGCAGGCCGAACGCGACCACCGCCTGGCGGCGACCCTTGAGGTCGCGCATGCAGGCCGCGACGCGCTCGAGCCGGCGCAGCGGATTGGGCTCGCCGATCGGAAGATCGAGGAACACGAGGCCGAAATGGTTGCCGAGCTTCTTCGCATGCTCGAGCGGGCGCAGGTTGACCGGCACCGTGGCGCGGATCGTCACGCCGTCGACATCGCCTCCCTGCTCGCGCAGGTAACCGCGGATCGCCCCTGCCGCGCAGGCGAGCAGCACGTCGTTGACGGTGCAGTCCAGGGCCTTGCCGAGCACCTTGACCTCGGCCAGCGGCAGCGGATCGGCCCAGGCGACGCGCTTGGCCACGCCGAGCCGACCCTTCAACTCGGTCTTCGGATCGTCGGGCAACGTCAGCGCGATCGCGAGTTCGCGCGTGATCTCGCTGCCTTCGTGTGCGAGCCCGGCCGCGACCGCGGGATCGGCGAGCATCTGCGCGAACTTCTCCCAGGTCTTGCCGCCGGCGGCGAGGACCTTCTGCATCCCGCCCTGCATCGGCTCCAGCAGGCGCTCGATCACGCTGCCGCGATCGCGCTTGAGCCACGTGCGCGCGAGTTCCGCATCCGCATCCGGCTGCGAGGCGGTGTCGGTCAGCGACAGCAGCACCTGCACCAGTGCGAGGCCGTCGGCATAGGAATGATGGATGCGCGCGACCAGCGCGCTCGCGCCGCGGTAGTTCTCGACCAGGTGGAACTGCCAGAGTGGACGCGCGGCATCGAGCGGCGAGGACGCGAGATCGCTGACGAAGGCCTCGAGCTCGGGCTTGTCGGCGTTGCCCGCGAGCGCGGTGACGCGCACGTGCCAGTCGAGGTCGAAATCCTCGTCCTCCACCCAATGCGCGCCGTTGACGCCGATCACGGCCTTCTGCCGGAAGCGCCGGTACGCGAGGAAGCGCTGGTCGAGCACGTGCTTCAGGCGCGCGTGATCGAGCTTGCCCGCGAGCACGAGCACGCCCGTGATCATCATGCGATTGGTCGGCCGTTCCATGCGCAGCCAGGCCGTATCGACCTTCGACATTGCCTCGCGTTGCGGCGGCGCACGTACGGCCATGCTGGACCCCTTGCGGCGCCGGCGGAAGGCGCGAAAGCATTCGTGTAGCATTGACGCTCACATCGCAAAAGGCAATCGGCCGGCGACCGTCCCGGCTTGCGCAAGGCCTGCTGCGTCCGCCCACGGCCCGGCCGCGCGCAGCGCGGGCCGCGCATCATTCCCGGAAGCCCTCCGATGCACCATGGCACGGACATCCTGCTCGCCCTGTTCGCGATCTTCATCGCGGCGCAGGTCGGTGCCGAACTCGCGCAGCGACTGAAGCTGCCCGGCGTCGTCGGCGAAATCGTCGCCGGCTGCGTGATCGGGCCATCCGCGCTCGGCCTGATCCACCTCGAACAGATCGCAGCCGGCACGCCGCTCAGCGTGCTCGCCGAGATCGGCGTGGTGCTGCTGCTGTTCTCGGTGGGCCTCGAAACGCGCCTCGAGGAGCTCGGAAAGGTCGGCCGCAGCGCGGTCCTCGTCGGCGTACTCGGCGTGCTGGTGCCGTTCGGCGCCGGCGCGCTGTGGGCGCACGGCAACGGCTTCGAATGGGCCAAGTCGATGTTCGTCGCAGCCGCGTTCGTCGCGACGTCCGCCGGCATCACCGCGCGCGTGCTGCAGGAACTCGGCGTGCTCACGCGCATCGAGAGCCGCGTGATCCTCGGCGCGGCGGTCATCGACGACATCCTCGCGATGCTGCTGCTCGGCGTGGTGGTTTCGATCCAGGATGGCAGCGTCAACATCGGCAGCCTGCTGTTCGTGCTGCTGCAGGCGGTCGGCTTCGTCGCGGTGATCGGCTGGGTCGGCACGCGCCTGATGCGCAAGCGCTCGCACTGGCTCGACGGACCCGTCAATCCCGAGTCGCCGCTCGCGATCGCGCTCGCGATCTGCCTCGGCCTCGCCTACCTGTCGACCCAGTTCGGGCTCGCGGCGATCATCGGAGCGTTCCTCGCCGGCATGATCGCGTCGGAGATGCACCAGCGCGACCAGCTGCACAAGCAGATGCAGCCGCTGCTGGTGCTGCTGACGCCGTTCTTCTTCGTCGTGACCGGCGCCAAGATCGACCTCACGGTGTTCGCGAGCGCCGATGCGCTCTGGATGCTGCTGGTCGCCACCGTGATCGCGATCCTGTCCAAGCTCGTCGGCGGTTTCCTCGGCGCGCTCTCGCTCGGCAGGCTCGGTGCGACGATCGTCGGCGTGGGGATGATCCCGCGCGGCGAAGTCGGCGTCGTGATCGCGAGCCTCGGGCTCGCGGCAGGCATCTTCACCGACCAGATCTACGCGGTGATCGTCGCGATGTCGCTGCTGACCTCGATCGTGACGCCGCCGTTCCTCGCGATGCTGCTCAAGCGCGCTGCCCCGCCCGGGCGCTCGACATCTGACTAGCGTGGCCTCGCGAGCGAGGCGCGTCGGCTGTGGTCGAACGAGCTTTACGCCAGCCAACGCCGACTGTACGC
>DAIOWG010000254.1:3383-4877 GCA_036758645.1 Dokdonella sp.
TCGACCGCGATGAGCGCCCGCCGACCCCGACCGTCGACACCCCTGCCCGCTCCGTGCCTGGCCGTCGTGCTCGCCGCGCTCGCGCTCGGCGCCTGCGCGACACCGGTGTTCAAGCAGGCGCCGGCGGCCCAGGTCACGCCGCTGGATGCCGTGCGCGAGCCGCAGCGCCACGCCGGGGCCGTGGTCGTCTGGGGCGGCAAGATCCTCGACGTGCGCAACCTTGCGGATGAGACCGAAGTCCAGCTCGCGGCCTATCCGCTCGATTCCGCGCAGCGCCCGCAGCAATCGCAACCCGTGCTCGCGCGTGTCATCGTCGTGCTGCCCGGATTCGCCGATCCGCTCGACTTCCCGCCCGGGCGCTTCGTGACCGTGCTCGGGCGCCTCGACGGCACGCGCACGCGCCGCATCGGCGACGCCGAGCGCGAGCTGGCGGTGCTGCGGCGCGACGCGCTGCACCTGTGGCCAGTCAACTTCCCGCGCGAACGCTCGCGCGTGAACTTCGGCATCGGAATCGGCGTCGGCATCCGCTGAAGCAGCGACACACGTGCATCACTTCGCCGGCAACGCGAACGCGAGCAGGTAATCGCCGATCGTGGTGCCGAGTTTCGCGTGTCCGCCCGCGGCGACGACGATGAACTGGCGACCGCCGGCCTCGTAACTCATCGGGGTCGCCTCCGCGCCAGCGGGCAGTCGCATTGTCCACACCTGGGCGCCCGTCGTGATGTCGAATGCACGCAGGTAGTCGTCGGTGGTCGCGCCGATGAACACGAGGCCGCCCGCGGTGGTCAAGGGGCCGCCCATGTTGGGCGCACCCCGGGTGTACCAGAACGGCCACGGCGCCTGGTCGCGCGAAGTGCCGAGCGGCCGCTCCCACGCGATCCTGCCTTTCGCGAGATCGAGCGCGACGAGCTTGCCCCACGGCGGTGGCGTGCACGGCGCGCCGAGTGGCGACTTCAACAAGGTGCGGCGCATGCCGTAGGGTGTTCCGCGCTGCGAAGCAAATTCCCAATCCTCGAAGTCGCCCGACTCGTACTGCGCATCGAGCTGATCGCGCGGGATCAGGGCGACCACCATCGGGAGGTCCATCACGTTCGCAACGAGCAGGTGCCTGCGCGGATCCCACGCACCGCCACCCCAGTTCGAACCGCCCGCGTAGCCCGGGCGCATGATCGTGCCCTCGACGCTCGGCGGCGTGTAGATGCCCTCGCTGCGCAGCGCGGCGATCCGGTCGCGGCACGCGTTGCGGTCCCAGAACGTGAGTCCCCAGGCGTCGTCGGGCGTCACCGGTTCGTGCGAAACCAGTGGCGGCAGCGACGAGAATGGCTGCGTCGGCGACGGCGTCTCGCCCGCGACCACGCGCCGGGGCACCGCGCGTTCCTCGACCGGGAACACCGGTTCACCGGTTTCACGGTGGAACACGAACGCCTGGCCGGTCTTGGTCAGTTGCACGACCGCGGGCACTCCCCCACCGTCGCGCGCGAGATCCACGAGCAT
>DAIOWG010000255.1:0-4860 GCA_036758645.1 Dokdonella sp.
TCGGCGCGGCGCCGTTCCACATGTGGCTGCCCGACGTCTACCAGGGCGCGCCGACCGCGGTCACGCTGTTCATCGGGTCGGTCTCCAAGCTCGGTGCTTTCGCGCTCACCTGGCGCCTGCTCGAGGGCGCGATGGGCGGCATGAGCGAGCACTGGACGCAGATGCTCGCGATGCTCGCGGTGTTGTCGCTTGCGGTCGGCAACCTGTTCGCGATCGCGCAGACCAACCTCAAGCGCATGCTCGCGTACTCGACGATCTCGCACGTCGGCTTCCTGCTGCTCGGTTTCGTCGGGGGCACGCCCGACGGCTACGCGGCGGCGATGTTCTACATGATCAGCTATGCGCTGATGGCGGCGGTCGCGTTCGGCATGATCATGCTGCTCGCACGAGCGGGATTCGAAGCCGAGGAGATCGACGATTTCAAGGGTCTCAACCGCCGCAACCCGTGGTACGCCGGCGTGATGGCGATCGCGATGTTCTCGCTCGCGGGCGTGCCGCCGCTGATCGGCTTCTTCGCCAAGCTCATGGTGCTCAAGGCCGCGATCGACGCGGGCCAGCTGTGGCTGGCGATCGTCGCGATCGTGTTCGCGATCGTCGGCCTCTACTACTACCTGCGCGTGGTCAAGGTCATGTACTTCGACGCCCCCGAGGACGACGCGCCGCTGGCGTTGCCGCACGACCGCGGCTTCCGCTGGAGCCTGTCGCTGAACGGCCTCGCGCTGCTCGCGCTCGGCATCGCCTGGGGCCCGCTGCTCGACTGGTGCAACGAGGCGATGCGCGTCGGCAGCTCGCTCGCGCCGTGAGCCGTCGCCGGGCTTGCCTGTCGGCGCACTTCCCGCTATCCTGCGCAGCTCGGTGCGGGGTGGAGCAGTCTGGCAGCTCGTCGGGCTCATAACCCGAAGGTCGCAGGTTCAAATCCTGCCCCCGCTACCAGCTTCGAGTCCAAGGGATGGGCCGCCTCTGGCGGCCTTTTTCTTGGGTCTTGAACGCTGCCGAGATCAGGCGCAGGATGCGCCGGCTGCCCTCGGGCAGTGCCGCCGATGTGGGATGCATACAACGGCGAACTACGGAATGGGCCTCGTGCCCATTTTTTGTTTGTGTTTCCAGGACATTCGGGTCGCGGGATCTGGTATTCGCGCGACCGGCCCATACATGACGAACGACGAACTCAGCCAGTTGCTCGAGCCCGCGATCGCCGATCTCGGCCTCGAACTCGTGGGCATCGAGTTCAGCGCGAACAGCGGCAGCAGCCTGCTGCGCGTCTACATCGACGAGCCCGAACGCGGCGTGACGATCGACGACTGCGAGCGGGCAAGCCGCGAGATTTCCGCGCTGCTCGACGTGAACGATCCGGTCGCCGGCCGCTACACGCTCGAAGTGTCCTCGCCCGGACTCGAGCGGCCGTTGTTCACGCCGGCGCATTTCGAGCGCTTCCTCGGCGAGCAGGCGAAGATCAACGTGAACCTGCCGATCGACGGACGGCGCCGCTTCCAGGGCCGCATCGAGGCGGTCGACGACGAGCGCGTGACGATCGACCAGGACGGCACGCCGGTGCAGGTCGCGCACGCGAACATCGCGAAGGCGCGACTGGTGCCCGATTACGCGGCGCTCGGGCTCGCGCCCGCGAAAGCGGGCGAGCCCGCGCCGGGCAAGCGCAAGCGTGGTGTTCAGTAACAGGATCGCGGCCGCGGCGGAACATGCGCGCGGCGCGCGGAAGGTTTCATCACCCCATGGAGCGCGGCGGCCCGAGGCCGGCGCGGACAACCGGAAGCCGGATCACCGGATCATCGTTCGGGCCTCCGATCGGCGGCTCGAAGGAGCATGAAATGAGCAAGGATTTGTTGCTGGTCGTCGATGCGGTGGCCAACGAAAAAGGCGTCCCGAAAGGCGTGATCTTCGAGGCGATGGAGGCTGCGCTCGCGTCGGCCGCCAAGAAGCGCTATCCCGAGCAGGATGTCGCCGTGCGCGTGTCGATCGACCGCGACAGCGGCGAATACGAGACGTTCCGTCGCTGGGAAGTCGTGGCCGACGACGTCGTGATGGAATCGCCCGATCGCCAGCTGCGCCTGATGGACGCGGTCGACGACGTGCCGGAGATCGAAGTCGGCGCGTTCATCGAGGAACCGATCGAGAACCCGGACTTCGGGCGCATCTCGGCGCAGGCCGCCAAGCAGGTGATCGTGCAGCGCGTGCGTGAAGCCGAGCGCGCGCTGGTCGTGGACGCCTACAAGGACCGCATCGGCGAGCTGATCACCGGCATCGTCAAGCGAGTCGAGCGTGGCAGCGTCTACCTCGACCTCGGCGGCAACGCCGAAGCGTTCGTGCCGCGCGACCGCTGCATCCCGCGCGAAGCCGTGCGCGTCGGCGACCGCCTGCGCGGCTATCTCTACGAAGTGCGTTCGGAACTGCGCGGCCCGCAGCTGTTCGTCTCGCGCACCGCGCCCGAGCTGATGATGGAACTGTTCAAGCTCGAAGTGCCCGAAGTGGGCCAGGGCCTGGTCGAGATCAAGGCCTGCGCACGCGATCCGGGCGACCGCGCCAAGATCGCGGTGCTCGCGCACGACCATCGCACCGATCCGATCGGTGCCTGCATCGGCATGCGCGGTTCGCGCGTGCAGGCGGTGTCGAACGAGCTCAACGGCGAGCGCATCGACATCGTGCTGTGGAACGACAACCCGGCCCAGTTCGTCATCAACGCGATGGCGCCGGCGGAAGTGCAGTCGATCATCGTCGACGAGGAAAAGCATTCGATGGACATCGCGGTGGCCGAGGACAAGCTGTCCCAGGCGATCGGCCGCGGTGGCCAGAACGTTCGCCTCGCCAGCAAGCTGTCGGGTTGGCAACTCAACGTGATGACCGCCGACCAGGTGCGCCAGAAGAGCGAGGCCGAGCAGGCTTCCGCCCGTGACCTGTTCATCGCCAAGCTCGAGGTCGACGGCGAGATCGCCCAGATCCTCGTGCAGGAAGGCTTCTCGACGGTCGAGGAAATCGCCTACGTGCCCACCGCCGAGCTGCTCGGCATCGAGGGCTTCGACGAGGACATCGTCGAGGAGCTGCGTGCGCGTGCGCGCGATGCGTTGCTGACCGAGGCGCTCGCGGTCGAGGAAGGCATCGACGAGCACCAGCCTGCGCAGGACCTGCTCGCGGTGGAAGGCATGGACGAGGCGCTCGCGTTCGAACTCGCTTCGCACGGCATCGCGACGCGCGAGAACCTCGCCGATCTCGCCACCGACGAGTTCATGGAGCTCGGCATCGAGGGCATCGACGAGGACACGGCGGCAGGATTGATCATGGCGGCGCGCGCGGCGGAAACCGCGTAACCGCCGAACCCGCGATGCGGGACGGGCGGGCGCCGGGTTGGCGCGCCGCCCGGGGTGTCGAAGCACGACGGGCGCCCTGCGGGGCGGAGCCTGATCGGCGACAACCGTGCGTGCAGGACGGACCTTAGGAGTACCAAATCGATGTCGGACGTCACGATCAAGCAACTGGCCAAGGTCCTCGGCACCCCGGTCGACAAGCTGCTGTCGCAGCTCGGCGAAGCCGGCATGAAGTTTTCCGATCCCGAGCAGGTGATCAGCAGCACCGAGAAGGTGAAGCTGCTCGGATTCCTGCGCCGTACCCACGGCAAGAAGGAAGAGGCGCCGGCTGAAGCCGCCGCGTCGCCTCGCCAGATCACGTTGAAGCGGCGCATGGTCAGCGAAATCACGGTGGCTCCGGGCCAGCGTGGCGCGGCCGCCAAGACGGTCAACGTCGAAGTGCGCCAGAAGCGCACCTATGTGAAGCGCAGCGTGGTCGAGGAAGGCCAGCAGGTCGATCCCGAGCGCGAGGACGCGTTGCGCAAGCTCGGTGAATCGCAGCTCAAGCGCGAAGCCGAGGACCAGGCGCGCGCCGAAGCCGATCGCCGCCGCCAGGACGAGGACGCGAAGATGCGCGCGGCCGAAGAAGCGCGCCGCACGGCCGCCGAAGAGGAAACGCGCAAGCGCAGCGATGAAACCCGCGGTGATGCCGCCGCTGCCCCTGCCGTCGCAACCGTCGATCCGGCAGCCGCGGCCGCGAAGGAAGGCGAGCGCCCGCGCGTGGAACGTCCGCGCGAGCCTGCCGCCGAACCCGATGGCCACGGCCGCCACAAGCCGCGCCACGGCTCGCATCGCATGCGCGAGGAAGGCACGAGCGAGGAAGGCGGCGCCGCGCGCTACTTCGGCAACGAATTGCATCTGTCGCGTGAAGGCGCGGCGCGCCGCACCGGCCGCAAGCGTCCCAAGACGCGTTCGGCCGAGCAGTCGCGCAGCGGCCCCGCCCACGCGTTCTCGCGCCCGACCGCGCCGGTCGTGCGCGAGATCGCGGTCAGCGAGACGATCACCGTGGCCGACCTCGCGGGCAAGCTCGCGGTCAAGGGTGCCGACGTGGTCAAGGCGCTGTTCAAGATGGGAGTGATGGTGACGATCAACCAGACAATCGACCACGACACCGCGGTGCTGGTCGCCGAGGAACTCGGCCACAAGGTCGTCGCGGCAGAGGACACCAGCGCCGAAACCACGCTGCTCGCGCAGCAGGTCGAAGGCGATCGCGCACCGCGTCCGCCGGTGGTCACGATCATGGGTCACGTCGATCACGGCAAGACCTCGCTGCTCGACTACATCCGCCGCACCAAGGTCGCCTCGGGCGAGGCCGGCGGCATCACGCAGCACATCGGCGCGTACCACGTCGACACGCCGAAGGGCGTGATCACCTTCCTCGACACGCCGGGCCATGCGGCATTCTCGTCGATGCGCGCGCGTGGCGCGCAGTCGACCGACATCGTGGTGCTGGTGGTGGCCGCCGACGACGGCGTGATGCCGCAGACGATCGAGGCGGTGCAGC
>DAIOWG010000256.1:0-3922 GCA_036758645.1 Dokdonella sp.
GCGCGACCTCGATGTGGCCCGCGAGCAGCTGGCCGAGCAGGCGGTGCGTCTGGTCCTCGCGCAGGATCAGCTCGAGCCGCGGGAACCGCTTGCGCACCGGCGGCAGCAGCGCGGGCAGCCAGTACGGGGCGATCGTCGGGATCACGCCGAGCCGAAGTGGACCGACGAGCGGCTCGGAGCGCCGGCGCGCGGCGTCGTCGACCGCGTCGATCGCCTCGAGCGCGATGCGCGCGCGCTCGACGACCTCCTCGCCGGCGGGCGTGACCAAGACGCTGCGGCGATCGCGCTCGAACACCTGCACCCCGAGCTCGTCCTCGACGCTCTGGACCTGTGCCGACAGCGCCGGCTGCGAGATGCCGAGCGCGGTGGCTGCCTTGCGAAAGCTGCCGTGATCTGCGACGGCGACGAGGCACTCGAGCTGGCGGGTCGACGGACGATCCATGATAGGTGCAGCCTATCACACCTATCGAATTGAGCGATTGGACCTTTCACTGTGCGAGGCCCAGAGTGTCTTCACCAACAAGGAGAGAGACACGATGCTAACGATTGGCGACAGGTTCCCCGAGTTCAAGGCGACGGCAGTCATCAGCCAGGAGCCGAACAAGCAGTTCGAGCAGCTCACGGACACCACGTACGACGGCAAGTGGAAGGTTTACTTCTTCTGGCCGAAGGACTTCACGTTCGTCTGCCCGACCGAGATCGCGGCATTCGGCAAGCTCGAGCGCGACTTCGCGGACCGCGAGGCGCAGGTGCTCGGTGTGTCGACCGACAACGAGTACGTCCACCTCGCGTGGCGCGGCACGCATCCGGACCTCAAGGATCTGCCGTTCCCGATGGTCTCGGACCTGAAGCGCGATCTATCGACGACACTCGGCATCCTCGACAAGAACGAGGGTGTGCCGCTGCGCGCGACGTTCATCGTCGACCCGCAGAACATCATCCGGTTCGTGTCGGTCAACGATCTCAGCGTGGGCCGCAATCCCGCGGAAGTCCTGCGCGTGCTCGACGCCCTGCAGACCGACGAGCTCTGCCCGTGCAACTGGAGCAAGGGCGAAGAGACGCTCAAGGTCGCGTGACCCGAGGGTCGCGCACGACGGCCGCATCCACGCCGTACGCGCGACCTCAACCGATCCGGGCGGCGAGGCGCCGCCCGGTCCCCGTCAGGCATCGTCCTCCCTCCCTGGCGATGCCGACCGGGCGGCGGCGCCCCCGCAGCCGCCGCCCACCTATTCGATGGCGCGCCGCCCCATGGGCGGCCGCGCCGCAGGAGCCGACATGACACTCGAACAGATCAAGGGCAGCCTGCCCGACTATGCGAAGGACCTGCGACTGAACCTCGATTCGGTGTTGTCCGAGTCCGGCGCGCCGGGCCTCACCGCCAAGCAGGTGGCGATCATCGCGCTGACCAGCGCGATCGCATCGCGCCATGCGCCGCTGACCGCGGCAATCGTGCAGCACACCGCCGGCACGCTCAGTGAGTCCGAAGCGAACGGCGCGCGTGCGGCCGCGGCCATCATGGCGATGAACAACATCTACTACCGCTTCACGCATCTGGTCGGCAACGCGGAATACGCGACGATGCGCGCCGGCTTGCGCATGAACGTGCTGTCCAACCCGGGCTGCGAGAAGATCGACTTCGAACTCGCCTCGCTCGCGGCATCCGCGATCAACGGCTGCGGCATGTGCATGGAATCGCACGAGAAGACGCTGCAGAAGCACGGCGTCGCGGCGCAGGCGATCCAGAGCGCCGCGCGCATCGCGGCGGTCGTGCACGCGGTTGCGGTGACGGCCGAGCAGGCGACCGCTGCGGCACCTGCACTGGCCGAAGCCGCCTGAGCGGGCCGCTCTTGATGTTCATGCGGCTTCCCGCCGCGTGAGCGAAGATCAAGAGCGTCCCCCATCCGCCGCTGCGCGGCACCTTCCCCCGCAAGCGGGAGCAGGGGATGACTGCTTCTTCCCCCAATCGGGAGACCTGAAATGTGCTTCCCCCGTTTGCGGGGGAAGATGCCCCGAAGGGGCAGAAGGGGGCCGCTCCTGGTTTTCGGGCGATCGGGTTCCCCTTGTGCGTACGCACCTCCCATGGTCATCTTGGGCGCCGGCCACCGAGGGGAAGGTCCATGTTGCTGCGCATCGTCGCCATCCTGCTGTTCGCCGCATGCGGCGTTGTCTCCGCGGAAGTGCCGAGCGGGAAGCTTCCCGACGGGATCGAGCCCGAGCACTACGCGCTGCACCTGACGATCGACCCTCGCACCGATCGCTTCAAGGGCGAGGCGCGCATCCGCGTGAAACTCGCGCGCGCGAGCGACGTGGTGTGGTTGCATGCGCGCGCGCTGGAGATCCGCCGCGTCGTCGTCACCGATGCCGCGGGCCGCGAGGCCCAAGCGCGCATCGCGCTGCACGAACCCGCGGGCGTGCTCGAGCTGCGCTTCGCGCACGCGCTTCGGGCGCAAACGCTGCAGCTCGCGATCGATTACGACGCGCCGTTCAACACGCAGCTCGAAGGCCTCTACAAGGTCGTGGTCGGCGACGATGCGTACGCGGTCACGCAGATGGAGCCGATCAGCGCGCGCAACGCATTCCCGGGCTTCGACGAGCCGCGCTTCAAGACGCCGTTCGAATTGCGCCTCACGGTGCCCGCAGAGGACGTCGCGGTTGCGAACACGCGCCAACTGCGCGAATCGCGCTCCGATGATGGTGCGTGGAAGACGCTCGAATTCGCCGCCACGCCGCCGTTGCCGACCTACCTCGTCGCGTTCGCGGTCGGTCCCTGGGAGGTCGTCGAAGGCACCCCGATCGCGCCGAACGCGGTCCGCAAGCACGCCGTGCCGCTTCGCGGCATCGGCCCGCGCGGCAGCCGTGCGCGGCTGGGCTGGGCGCTCGAGACCGCGCCACCGATCGTCGCGTTCCTCGAGCAATACACCGCGCAACCGTATCCATTCGACAAGCTCGACCTGCTCGGTGCGTCGGATTTCTCCGCGGGCGCGATGGAGAACGCGGGACTCATCGTCTATCGCGATGCGTTGCTGCTGGTCGGGCCGGATTCGCCGGCCGATCGCTACCGCGCGGTGTTCAACATCCAGGCGCACGAGATCGCGCACCAGTGGTACGGCAACCTCGTCACCGTGCCGTGGTGGGACGACATCTGGCTCAACGAGGCGTACGCGACCTGGGCCCAGGCGAAGACGACGGCGGCGCTCAAGCCCGAGTACCACGCCGACCTCGAGGCGCTCGAAGGTCGCCTCGCGGCGATGTCGAACGACAGCCTGCTCAGCGCGCGCAAGGTGCGCCAGCCGATCCGCGGCGAAGGCGACATCGTGACCGCGTTCGACGCGATCACCTACCAGAAGGGCGCCGCGGTGCTCGCGATGTTCGAACGCTGGGTCGGCGAGGAGCGCTTCCGCGCGGGCATGCGCGCCTACCTCGCACGTCGCGCGTTCGGCAGCGGAAGTTCCGATGACCTCATCGCGACGCTGGCCGAAGCGAGCGGCAAGGGCGACGCGTTCGCGCAGGCGATGCGCAGCTTCCTCGACCAGCCCGGCGTGCCGATGATCCAGGTCGACATGGCCTGCGAGGGCGGCAAGGCCTCGATGCAGCTCGCGCAATCGCGCTACCTGCCGCAGGGCGTGATGTCGAAGGACGAAGCGTCATGGCACGTGCCGTTCTGCGCGCGCTTCGGTCGCGGCGCGCGCAACGAGACGCAATGCGTGCTGCTGGAGCAGCCGCGGCAGTCGTTCCGGATCGAAGGTGCGTGTCCGGACTGGATCCTGCCGAACGCCGATGCGCGCGGGTACTACCGGTTCGCCCTCGCGCAGGCGGAGTTCGCCAAGCTCGCCGCGGCGGCGCCGTCGCTGTCGCCGGCCGAGCAGATCGTGTTCGCCGACGCGCTGTCGGCCGCGTTCCGGCGCGGCACGCTGCCGCCGGC
>DAIOWG010000256.1:3932-4858 GCA_036758645.1 Dokdonella sp.
GCCCGCGGCGCTGCTCGAGGCGATGCCGCCGCTTGCCGTGTCGGACATGCCGCAGGTCGCGACCGCGCTGCTCGAAGATTTCGCGTGGATCCGCGAACACGTGGCGGATGCCGACCTGCGCCCCGCGCTCGATGCGTGGGCGGCGCGCCTGTATGCGCCGCGCCTGCGGCAACTCGGCTGGCGTCGCGTGGCGGACGAGCCAGGCACCACGACCGCGCTGCGCACGCGCCTCGCGGATTTCCTCGCGATCAAGCTGCGCGATCCGTCGTCGCGAACGCAGCTCGGCGCGCAGGGACGCGCTGCGCTCGGCCTCGACGGCGGCAAGGCCGACCTCTCACGCGCGGATGCGGACCTGCTCGCGACCTCGCTGAAGGTCGCGGTGCAGGACGGCGGCGTGAAGGCGTTCGATGCGGCGATTGCGGCGTTCGAGGCCCAGCGTGACACCACGCGGCGCTACGCGCTGCTGGCCGGCATCGGAGCGACGCGCGATGCCGCGCTCGGCGAGCGTGCGCGCAACTACGGGCTCACGCGCGCGGTGCAGGTCGGGGAGATGTCGCGCCTGTATGACGCTCAACTCGGCGAGCCGGAGAACCGAGCGGCGGCATGGCAGTGGATGACGCGCCACTACGAAGCCTACCGCGCGCGGCTCTCGCCGTTCGCGCAGGCCTGGATGCCGCGCACGTTCGCCGAAGGCCGTTGCGGCGATGCCGATGCCGAACGCGTGTCCGCCTTCTTCGCGCCGCGCATCGAAGGACTCGCCGGCGGCGACCGCGGGCTCGGACAGACGCTCGAGCGCATGCGCCAGTGCGGTGCGTTGCGCAGCCACGTCGAGCGCAAGCCGCTCGCCGAATGGCTCGCCACGCAAACGAAACCGTAGGGTGGAACGCAGCCGCAAAGCGGCGAGTTCCACCATCGCCATGTCGGAC
>DAIOWG010000257.1:0-4844 GCA_036758645.1 Dokdonella sp.
AACATCTTCATCTGCTCGGGCGTCGTGTTCTGCGCCTCGTCGAGGATCACGAACGCGTCGTTGAGCGTGCGCCCGCGCATGTACGCGAGCGGTGCGATCTCGATCACGTTGCGCTCGATCAGCTTCATGACCTTCTCGATGCCGAGCATCTCGTACAGCGCGTCGTAGAGCGGGCGCAGGTATGGATCGACCTTCTGCGTGAGGTCGCCGGGCAGGAAGCCGAGCTTCTCGCCGGCCTCGACCGCGGGACGCACGAGGATCAGGCGCTGCACGCGGCTGTCGTTGAGCGCGTCGACCGCCATCGCGACCGCGAGCCAGGTCTTGCCGGTGCCGGCCGGGCCGACGCCGAAGTTGATGTCGTGGCGCGCCATCGCATGCAGGTAGCGCTGCTGGTTCGCGCCCCGGCCACGCACGGTGCCGCGCTTGGTCTTGATCGCGACCTCGGGCACGCCCTCGGTCGATTTGGCGACGAGCGCATCGGCGCCGCTGCCCGCGAGGTGCAGGTTGACCTGCGCGCCGGTCAGCACCTCCGCTGCAGTCGCCTCGTAGAGTTCGCGCAACACGCGCTCGCCGAGTTTCACCGCGCGCGCGTCCCCGCTGACGCGGAACACGTTGCCGCGGCTGCCGATCTCGATGCCGAGGCGCAGTTCGATCTGGCGCAGGTGTTCGTCGAACGGACCGGCGAGGTTGGCGAGGCGCTCGCCGTCGTCGGGTTCGAGCGTGAAGTCGTGATAGATGGATTCGGTCATAGGCGCGCGAGCGTAACGCGCGCGCGCGACGCCGACCAGCACTGACGCGTGCCCCGCATGGCGCGCGTTCAGTCGAACCCGTTCGCGAAGATTGCGTCGCCCGCGAGTTCGTCGGCGCCGATGTCGTTGGGGCCGCTGCGCGGCTGGCCGTCGATGTCGTCGGTGACGTCGCCGCGAGGTTCGCCCGCGTCGATCGCGGGGTTGCCGGCCACGAGGTGACCGTCGGGCGTCAGCGGCAGCGCGGCCTCGAAGCTGTCGACGTCGCCGCCGGTGTGCGCGCGCCATTCGGCGAGCGTGCCGCCGCCTTCGATCGGGCTGCCGGGCCGGCGATCGATGAACTCGCAGCTGCCCGCGGCATTGTGGAATGCGTTGTGGTCGGTGCCGGGCGAGCCGTCGAGGCCGGACAGCCCGCCGAGTTCGTCCGACCAGCGCACCGCGATGCACGGCCGGCCGTCCTGCGCCACGAGGTTGTTGCGGATCGTCGGGTTCACGTTGGCCGGTCGCAGCGCGTTGTCGTCCCAGTCCTGGAACGTGATGCCGAAATAGATCGCGGCGTGGCCGAGCGCCGAGGTGCCGATGATCGTGTTGTTCGCGACCACGACGTCGCGCGAGGCGTACAGGCCGATGCCCGAGTACGCGCCTCCGACGACGATGTTGTTGCGCACGATGCCGCGCACCGCTTCGTAGTAGCCCGGGTTCTCGTCGAGGTCGAAGTACTCCGGGCTGGTGTCGAAGCCGACGAGGATCCCGGCGAAGCCAGGATTCTCGATGCGGTTGCGTTGCACGACGACGTCGGCCGCGCCGCCCTTGAAGTAGACGCCGGTGGTCGCGGTGTCGTGGATCCAGTTGTCCTCGACGAGCATGCCGGACCCGTTGACGTTGTCGATGCCCTCCGCGTTCTTGTCGTCGAGTGGGGTGCCGGGCGGATAGATCGCGCCGGAATTCCAGATCTCGCAGCGCCGGATCGTGGCGCGGTCGGAGTGCGGCGTGATCTTGATCGCGTCGCGCCCGGTGTCGTGGATCATCGAGTCCTCGATGATCACGTCGAGCGCGCCGTGGCCGGACTCGTTCACGCCCTGTTCCCAATTCGTCTGCAGGAACACGCCGTAGTAGTAGCCGCCGCTGATCTCGAGTCGCGAGAGGCGCGAGCCCGACGCGCCCGGATCGATCTGCACCGCGACCGTGTCGATGTTGGCGATGTCGCAATGGATGTGCGCCATCTCGCCCGGGTGGGAGCGCAGCGTCAGCGGCACGCGCAGGCGCACTTCGCACTCCTCGTAGGTATTGTTGCCGGCAGGGCCGCGCAGGGTCACGGTGTCGCCCGCGGCGACGATCGCGTTCGCCGGTGCGAGCACGTGGCCGAGCGTGCGGAAGGGCTGCGCGAGGCTGCCGTTGCCGTTCGCATCGCTGCCGCTGGTTGAAACGAACCACTCGGCCGCACCCGCAGCCCGGAAGCAGCCGAGGGCAGCGGTCAGCAGCAGGGTCTGGATCTTCATGGTCGGGATATCCGCATGCGGGAGGAATGAAGCCACGAAGGACGGCGCCGAATCGGGCCAGCAGCGATGGAGCCTGCTGATCGCGCGCGCGTCCGTGATGCGCGTCGCGTCGCCGGCGCGCGGCATCGCTTCGGAGACGATAGCGACCGAGCCGGCTCGCGATGAGGGCCGCTCCAGCACGACTTCGAGGGGCCACCACAACGCGTCGGCATGGGGCATGGCGCGTGCTTGCGTGTAATTAACGATTGAATTAAATTAGACCCGATGAAGCGGACCCCGCCGAAGCGATCCAGCGCTGAGCAGTCGGCTCGCACGGCGGGCGCGCCGCCGCCGCGCGCCGGATCACGGGACGGTTCGCGCGCGGATGCGGCTGTCGGCACGCGCCCGGCGGCGAAGCGCGGGCGCGCGGCCGCGGCAGGTGCGCGCGCGCCGGGCAGGCCCGTCGCGGGCGCGACGTTGCGCGCGACCCTCGTCGACGCCGCGATCACCTGCTTCACGCGCAGCGGCATCGCGGCGACACCGCTGCGCGCGGTCGCGGCCGCGGCCGGCGTGACCCCGGCCCTGGTGCACTACTACTTCGGCGACAAGGATTCGCTGGTGCAGGCACTGGTCGAGGAGCGCCTGCTGCCCGCGCTCGCGCCGCTGCGCGCGCGCATGGCCGGCGCGGGTGACGACCCCGCCGCGCTGATCGCGAACTTCGTGCGCGGCGTGGCCGACGCGGTCGCCGCGTCGCCGTGGCTGCCCGCGTTGTGGGTGCGCGAAGTCCTGTGCGAAGGCGGTGCGCTGCGCGAGATCCTGTTCGACCGGCTGGTACCCGAGATTCCGCAGATGATGGCCGCGCGTTTCGCGACGGCGCAGGCCGCCGGTCGCCTGAATCCCGACCTCGACCCGCGGCTGCTGGTCGTCTCGCTGATCGGCCTCACGCTGTTCCCGGCGGCCGGTGCGCCGATCTGGCGCCGGCTGTTCGATGCGCGCGACCTCGATGGCGAGGCGCTCGTCGGCCACGCGATCGCGTTGCTCGACCACGGCGTCGGCGTGGGCTGAACCTGGAGGATCGGATGCACCCACTGCGCAAGAACCTGGTTCCGCTGCTCGCGCTGGTCCTCGTCGGCGGTTGTTCGACCGACGTCCCGCAGGCACTCGGCACGCTCGAGTTCGACCGCATCAGCTTGCCCGCCCCCGCGGCTGAACGCATCGTCGCGATCCAGGTGCGCGAGGGCGAACAGGTGGTCGAGGGCCAGCCGCTGCTGCAACTCGACACGACGCGTACGCAGGCGCAGCTCGCGGCGCTGGTCGCCGAAGCCGAGCGAGCGCGCGACCGGCTGTCCGAGTTGCAGGCCGGGCCGCGCAGCGAGCAGATCGAGGCGGCGCGCGCGAACCTCGCTGCCAGCGAGGCGCGCGCGCGCGAGGCGAAGGCCTATCACGAACGCCTCTTGCCGTTGAAGGACAAGGCGCACGTCGCCGCGGCCGATCTCGACCGCGCGCGCGCCGCGATGCGCAGCGCGAGCGCACAGGTGGATGCCGCGCGCGCGGCGCTGGATGAACTGCTGCACGGCACGCGCGCCGAGCAATTGCGCCAGGCGGAGGCGACGCTCGCGGCTGCAGAGGCGCAGGCCGACGCGCAACGCGTGCTGCTCGGCCTGCTCGCGCTGGCCGCGCCGCGCGCGGCGCGCGTGGACAGCCTGCCGTACCGGCTCGGCGACCAGGCGCCGCCCGGTGCACCGCTCGCGATCCTGCTCGCGGGCGACACGCCTTATGCGCGCATCTACGTGCCCGAAGCTGCGCGCGCTCAGGTCAAGGTCGGCGATCCGCTGAAGGTATTCGTCGGCACGCGCGGGAAGGCGTACGAGGGCAGGTTGCGCATGATCCGCAGCGAGCCGGTGTTCACGCCGTACTACGCGCTGATCGGCGCGGACGTCGCGCGCCTGAGCTGGCTGGCCGAAGTCGAACTCGGGCCGGACGCCGCGGGCCTGCCCGCCGGCATGCCGGTTCGGATCGAGTTCGCGGGCGCCGCGCAATGAACCCACGCGGCGACGACATCGCGGTGCGCGCGCGCGGCCTCACGCGGCGCTTCGGTCGCCTCGTCGCGGTCGATCACGTCGATCTCTCCGTACCGCGTCGCCATGTGTACGGCTTCCTCGGACCCAACGGCTCCGGCAAGTCGACCACGATCCGCATGCTCTGCGGACTGCTCACGCCGAGCGAGGGCGAGATCGAAGTGCTCGGTCTGTCGATCCCGCGCGAGGCGGAGGCGTTGCGCACGCGCATCGGCTACATGACGCAGAAGTTCTCGCTGTTCGAGGACCTCACGGTGCGCGAGAACCTCGAGTTCCTCGCCGCGGTGCAGTCGCTGCCGAGGGCGCGCGCGCGCTCGCGCATCGACGAGCTCGTCGCGCAGTACCGTTTCGGCGACCGCCAGAAGCAGCTCGCGGGCACGCTCAGCGGCGGTCAGAAGCAGCGCCTTGGACTCGCCTGCGCGGTGATCCACGTGCCGGAGCTGCTGTTCCTGGACGAGCCGACAAGCGCGGTCGATCCCGAGTCGCGCCGCGACTTCTGGGAAAAACTCTTCGAACTCGCCGACGCGGGCACCACCTTGCTG
>DAIOWG010000258.1:0-4835 GCA_036758645.1 Dokdonella sp.
CACGAGGTCAGCGCGAACGCGACCAGCAGCCGGCGCTCCCTGCGCGACGCGTCCGGATGCTCCGCGGCATGCGCGTGGCCATGGCCATCATGGTCGTGACGCGGGTCGTGGTCGTCGTGATGCGAATGCACGAGGGCACCGGGATCGGGGCGAAGCGCGATGCTAGGCAGAGCCGGCGCGGTTACACAATCACGGCGAGACGCGGTGCGCGCAGTTCGCATCGTGCACGTGGCGCCGCGCGAGTCGCAGGTTCGCGAGGTGCGAGAGCGCGACCAGCGTGCCGCCGATGCTCACCAGCGCGGCGTGCATCACCGGACGCGCATCGGCGTCGATCGCGATGCCCGCGAGCAGGCACGCGATGCCCGGCGCCAGGAAGCCGAACGCGCGAAGTCGCCGGTGACGGCGGAACCCTGTCAACAGCGAGGTGATCGCGAGGAGCGCGGCGACGGTGATGAACCCGCGCTCGAAGGCATGGTTCGCGAACACGCCGAGGCCGATCGCGGGCAGCATCGCGATCAGGAACGGCAATGCCGCGCAGTGCACCGCGCACACGAATGACGCGCCCGCGCCGACGCGATCGACCGTGCGCAGCAGCCAGCGCGAAGAGCGTGAATCGGACATGCGGACCTGCATCCTGGCGATCGGTACCTTGTAACAGTGTGGCCCGTGTCGCGTGAACCGGACCATGACTTCCGGACCAGTTCCGGGTCTTTCAAGTTATAGTATAACATATCGAAACTTCGGAGCCGTGCATGCGTTCCCATCTGTTCGCGACCCTCGTCGGCGGCGTGCTCGCCGCGCTCGGCGGAGCTCCGGCCGGCGCTGCCGATGCGGGGCAATCCGCAGCCCCTGCGACGGACCCGGCCGAGACCCATCGTCACGAGGCCGACCGAAGCGGCGCCAAGCCCGCAGTCGACCGCGCGAACGCGGAGCTTCCGGCGGTGGTGGTCAGCGCGGTCCCGGGCGAACTGTCGGCCGACCGCATCGTGCGTCCGGTGGGCGTGCTTGCGGGCGCCGAACTCGACGACGCGCGCGCCGCGACACTGGGCCAGACCGTCGCGGGCATGCCCGGCGTGCAGACGACCGCGTTCGGCCAAGGCGTCGGCCGACCCGTGATCCGCGGTCTCGATGGCGCACGCGTCGCGGTGCTCGGCGATGGCCTCGGCGCGGGCGACGTGTCGAGCGTGAGCCAGGACCATGCCGTCACGATCGAGCCGTTCCTCGCCGATCGCATCGAAATCCTCAAGGGTCCGTCCACCCTGCTCTACGGGTCGGGCGCGATTGGCGGCATCGTCAACGTGATCGACGGCCGCATTCCCGAACGCATGCCCGACAACGGCATCAGCGGACGCGTGCAAGCGAGCCACGACAGCGCCACGCACGGCGATGCGGAGGTGTTCCGCGTCGACGCCGGGCACGAGGGCCTCGTGCTGCATGCGGACGGCATGCGCCGTCGCTTGGGTGACTACGACACGCCTTCGGGTCGGCTCGCGAACAGTTTCGTGGACACCAGCGCGGGCGCGCTCGGCGCGTCGTGGGTCGGTGAACGAGGCCACGTCGGCGTCGCGGTATCGCGCTTCCTCGACCAGTACGGCAACCCGGCCGAGCCCGGTGATGCGCTCGAGGGCGAACCCGCCGTGCACGTGCGCATGGCGCAGACACGCCATGAGGTCTCGGCCTCGCTCGACGCGCCATTCGCGGGCATCGACGACATCGATGTGCGCTTCGCGCATACCGACTACGGACATGTCGAGCTCGAAGGCGACGAAACCGGCACCACGTTCGCGAGTCGCAGCAATGAGGGACGTGTCCTGCTGACGCGTGAAGCCGGCGGCTGGCTCGGCGCGTTCGGGCTGCAGGCGTTCACGCGTGCGTCGAGCGCGGTCGGCGAGGAAAGCTTCGTGCCGCCGAGTCGCAGCCGCGGACTTGGCCTGTTCACGACTGCGCGGCGCGAATTCGGCGCGCTCGACGTCGAATTCGGTGCGCGCGCGGATCGCCAGCACAGCACGCCGCAGGGCGGCGACCGGCGCGACTTCCGACCCTACAGCGTGTCCGCCGCTTTCGGCTGGCATCTCACGCCGTCATGGCATGCGACGCTCAACCTGGATCGGGCGCAGCGCGCGCCGGCGGAAGAGGAACTGTTCGCGCACGGGCCGCATCTCGCGTCGGCGACGTTCGAAGTCGGGGATCCCGGCCTCGGCAAGGAAACCGCCAACCAGCTTGAACTCGGCCTGCATTGGCATGCGAACCTGATCGACGCGAAGATCGCGGCCTACACCAACCGCTACGACGACTTCATCCATCTCGCCGACACCGGCCTGGTCGAGGACGACCTGCCGGTGCGGCGCTGGTCGCAGGCGGATGCGCGTTTCCGCGGCTTCGAAGCCGAGGCGACGCTGCATCTCCTCGGGAATGCGAGCGGCCACTACGACCTGCGCGCATGGGGCGACCGCGTGCGCGCGACGCTCGAGCATGGCCGCAACGTCCCGCGCATGCCGGCCTCAAGGGCTGGCGTCGAACTCGCCTGGCGCAACGACGACTGGCGCGCGAGCATCGGTGCCACGCGTTATTTCGAGCAGGACCGCACCGCGGAGTTCGAGAGCCGCACGCCCGGATTCACGCTGCTCGACGCACGCCTCGCTTGGACGTTTCACGAAACCGCGCGGGGCGGATGGGAAGCCTGGCTCGACGGCAGCAACCTCGCCAACCAGGTCGCGCGCCTCTCCACTTCGCTGATCAAGGACCAGGCCCCGCTCACCGGACGCAGCGTGGCGGTGGGCATTCGCGCGATGTTCTGAGCGAGTCGATTCAGGCGTGCAGGAACACACCCTGTGCGCGATCGCGACAATGCGAATGCCGGCGCATGATCGGCACGCTGCGCGGATCGCCCACAGGGTGGGCTCCTGCACGCACCCCTGGGCCGCTGACACGATGAATGCAGGAGCGCACCCTGTGCGCGATCGTCGCAATCAGCACGCGGGCGCCTACACGTCCTCGCGACACCGTTCGCACACGCCATGCACTTCGAGCGTCTGCGCGCGCGCGCGAAAGCCCCGTTCGCGCGCCTGCTCGCCGAGAAGGCGCGACACGCGTTCGTCGCATACCTCGACGGCGGTCGAACACACGTCGCAGATCAGGAACGGCACCTGGTGCGCTTCGCTCGGATGGTGGCAGCCGACGAATGAATTGATCGACTCGAGCTTGTGGATGAAGCCGTGCTCGAGCAGGAAGTCGAGCGCCCGGTACACCGTCGGTGGCGCCGCACTGCCGTGCTCGTCCTTGAGGCGATCGAGCAGGTCGTAGGCCTTGACCGGCTTGGTTTCTGCCGCGATGAACTCCAGCACGCGCAGTCTCAGCGGTGTCAGGCGCAGCCCGCGAAGTTCGCACGCGCTCGCGACCGCACCGACGAACGCGTCCGCGTCGTGGCGGTGGTCGTGCAGCTGGCGAACGGGTCGTGACATCGAGGCGCCTCAGGCAGCGATGGGCTGCGCGCGACGGCGAGCGTAGCCCGCATGCGCGCGGAAGTCGAAGGCGGTGCGCATCCTGCAGCACGAGGATGGGGACGGATCGCGCGAAATCGAGCCCATTCGCCCGCACTCTCCCGTCGCCGGGGGCTGCACGGCACTTGTCGGACCTACCACCCGCGCGTCCGATCCACGCGCTTGAGCTGCGATCTTTCGGAACGGTGCGCGGCGGCGCGCAGATTGATGCCGCAATGGCGGCAGGCCTTCGCGGCCGGCACGTTCGGACGCCCGCAGTCCGGGCATTCGACCAGGCCGGACTTCGACAGCACGATCACGAGCCAGCCGACCGGTCCGAGCGCGGCGCCCCAAAGCAGGCCCGCGAGCCAGCGGCCCTTGGCGTTTCCGATGATTGCGCCGATCACCGCGCAGCCGAGCGTGATGCCGAACAGCCATTTCAGCAGGGTCGGATCGAACAGCATCCGCATGCAGGCATCGAGCAAGGCCCGTACCGCGACCGGATCGGTCTGGTCGAGCGCCGACAGCGCGCCCAGGCTGCACTCGAGTTCCATGCCGGGCTCCTCAGGTCGTCTTCGCGATCGCGGCTTCGATCCGCCGCAGCGCTTCGTCGCGTCCCGCGAGAAACACGGTGTAGTCGATCGACGGCGAGACTTGCGTACCGGTCAACGCGACCCGCAGCGGCTGCGCGACCTTGCCCATGCCTTCGCCCATCGCCGCGGCCGCCGCTTCGATCGCGCCGTGCACGCCTTCGACGTTCCATTCGCCGAGCGCGGCGAACTGTGCATGCGCGGCCTCGAGCGCCGCGCGCGCGGTCGGCGTGCGCAGGTGCTTCGAGACGGCCTGCTCGTCCCAGGCCTCGATCGGCGCATACCAGACGCGCGCCTTCTCCGCCATTTCCTTCAGGGTCTTCGCGCGATCGCGCAGCGCGACCACGACATCGACCGGATCCGGACCCTGCGCGGGGTCGATGCCCGCCGCGCGCAGGTGCCATTCGAAATGCTGCACGAGTTCGAGCGGGTCGTCGTTCTTGAGGTATTGCTGGTTGATCCACGACAGCTTCTCGAGGTCGAAGCGCGCGGCCGACTTGTTGACGTCGCCGACGTCGAACAGCTCGATCATCTGTTCGCGCGAGAAGATCTCCTGGTCGCCGTGCGACCAGCCGAGCCGCACGAGGTAGTTGAGCAGCGCGTGCGGCAGGAACCCGTCGTCGCGGTACTGCATCACGCTGACCGCGCCGTGGCGCTTGCTGAGCTTCTGGCCGTCCGCGCCGAGGATCATCGGCAGGTGCGCGAATGCAGGCACCTCCGCGCCGAGCGCGTGGTAGATGTTGACCTGGCGCGGCGTGTTGTTGAC
>DAIOWG010000259.1:0-4829 GCA_036758645.1 Dokdonella sp.
TTGAGATGCGGCACGAGGAACTCGCCACCGTGGCGCATTTCCCATGCGACCGCGAGATAGCGCGTCTCGTCGATCGGAACCGGAGGTAGCAGGAACACCATCGGCACCAGCAGCAGCAGCGCGAGCAGCAGCGAGGGATCGATCAGATGGCGCCAGGTCGACGCGGTCGGAGGAAACGGCGGGGTCGGCACAGGGCTGCGGGTACGGGGCCAAACGGCGATCTTGGCATGCTTTCGCTGCGGATGCGCATCGAGGCTCGGTTGTGCGGCACGCGCAAGCTGGACGCGCGCAGAACGGCGCCGGCCGACCTTCGGACATCCAGCTACCGGGCAATGCGCTTGTTCGCAGGCTGGACGCGCGAAGCGCGGCCGGCTTCGCGGCACGCGACCAAGCAAGAGCGCCGGCCGACCTGCGGTCGTCCAGCCTGCGAAATGCGCCTCAACCGCGCTCGAGCAACCTGCGCAGGTCGATCATCGCGGCATTGGCGCGCGAGATGTAGTTGGCCATCACCAGCGAATGATTGGCGAAGAACCCGAACGGCCGGCCGTTGAGCACGATCGGGCTGCCGAGCGATTTCTGCGACTCCTCGAGCTCGCGGATCACCTGGTCGAGGCTGACCAGAGCGTTCTTGTCGCGCAGCACCGGCGCGAAGTCGATGCGGATCGCCTCGAGCTGTTCGCGCAGCGCCCAGCTGTAGCCGCGCGCCTCGTAGAAGTTGTCGTCGATCTTGAGCCACGGCGTCTGCACCATGCGCGGGCTGTCGGCCGGCTTGGACTGCTGCGCATTGGGGTCGCCCGCGAGGTCGGTGTCGATGCGCACCTGGCCTGCCGCGGCCGAGAGGCGCTGCGACAGCGAGCCGAGTCGCGTCGAGGCGACCTGCAGGTAATCGGCGAGGTTGTCCGCGCGCGCGTAGAACTGCGCATTGGTCGCGTCGTTGTCGGTCAGGCGGGCGAGGTAGCCGTCGACATGCGCGAGCGCCTTGCGGTACTGGCCTTCGGAACTCGGCAGCAGCCAGCGGTCGTTGGGCGAACTGAACAGCGGCTCGGCTTCCTGCAGGTCGCGGTCCTCGACCGACTGCGTCTGCGAGCGGCTGAGGTCGTTTCGCAGCGCACGCGCGAGGTCGCGCGTGGCGGTCAGCACGCCGAATTCCCAGTTCGGCACGTTGTCCATCAGCAGGCCGGGCGGGAACAGGTCATTGCTGAGGTAACCACCGCGCTTGTCGAGCAGCGTGCGCGCCGAGGCCATCAGCGTGGCGGTCGTGACGCTGCCGGTCGTCACCGGCTGACCACGCTCGCTCGCCGCGCGCTGCGCATTCGCGCCGACATCGAAATGCGCGGGCTCGTAGTCCCACCACCACATCAGCGCGAGCACGACGACCGCATACGCGAGCGCGAGCGCGCCGAGCGCGCGCAGCAGCCATGACCTACGGTTCGCACGCGTTGCCGTCGCTTCCACGTTTCCACTCCTGCTGCATCTGCGGCCATCTTGCCACGCCGCTGCGCCAGCGCGCGAGTGCGGCGCCTTGCGGCCGCGCCGCACTGCTGCAAGCAGCCACCTGCGCGAATGGGTGGGCTCAGGATCCGGGCTTGGCCGGCTCGCCCTTCTTGCCGAAGTCTTCCATCAGCGTCTTCATGTCCTCGGCGTGCTCTTCCTCGACCGCGAGGATCTGCTCGAGCATGCGCTTGGTGGTGGTGTCGCGGTCGCCGATGAAGTGGATGATTTCGCGATAGCTGTCGATCGCGATGCGTTCCGCCACCAGGTTTTCCTGGATCATCGCGGCGAGTTCCTCCGGGACGACGAACTCGGAATGGCTGCGCGACGTCAGGCCCTCGGGCGAGAAGTTCGGCGTGCCGTCGAGCTGCGTGATGCGCTCGGCGATCTGGTCGGCGTGCTGCTGCTCCTCGATCGCATGCTCGAGGAACTCGGCCGCCACGCTCTTCGCGTTGATGCCGGACGCAAGGTAGTAGTGCGCCTTGTAGCGCAGAACGCAGACGAGCTCGGTCGCGAGTGCCTCGTTGAGCAGCTTCAGCACGGTCTCGCGATCCAGCGTGTAGCTGTCGGTGACCGCGCCGCGCTCCATGTGCTCGCGCGCGCGCTTGCGGATCGTCTGGATGTCGGAAAGGAACGGTTGCGCGGACATGCCTGCCTCCTGCGGCGGGACGGGTGGCGCGGGCGCCTGCAACCCGCCACCGCATCTTACGTGGCGGCGGGGGCGACCACCTGACCGCTGGCTAAAGCCGGCGCATGCGCCCCGGTTGTTGTGCTCGCCGGGGTCCGGTCACCGGATTTCACTCCGCGACCGGGGATGCCCCGAGCGAGGACGCCGACGACCACGCCTGCCCCGCCTAATCCGGCAGGTACAGCCCGCCGCCCTGCTCGCGGAACTCGCGCGCCTTCTCGGCCAATCCGCTGGCCAGCGCATCGGCCTCGCCGACGCCGTGCTCCTTCGCGTAATCGCGCACGTCCTGGGTGATCTTCATCGAGCAGAACTTCGGTCCGCACATCGAGCAGAAGTGCGCGCTCTTGTGCGCATCCTTCGGCAGGGTCTCGTCATGGAACTCCTTTGCCTTCTCCGGATCGAGGCCGAGGTTGAACTGGTCGGCCCAGCGGAACTCGAAGCGTGCCTTGCTGAGTGCGTTGTCGCGTGCCTGTGCGCCCGGGTGGCCCTTGGCGAGGTCGGCCGCGTGCGCGGCGAGCTTGTAGGTGACGATGCCGTCGCGCACGTCCTGCTTGTCGGGAAGCCCGAGATGCTCCTTCGGCGTCACGTAGCAGAGCATCGCGGTGCCGTACCAGCCGATCATCGCGGCGCCGATCGCGCTCGTGATGTGGTCGTAGCCCGGCGCGATGTCGGTCGTCAGTGGGCCCAGCGTGTAGAACGGCGCCTCGCCGCACTTCTCGAGCTGGCGCTCCATGTTCTCCTTGATCAGGTGCATCGGCACGTGGCCGGGGCCTTCGATCATCACCTGCACGTCGTGCTTCCAGGCCACCTGCGTGAGTTCGCCGAGCGTGTCGAGCTCGGCGAACTGCGCCTCGTCGTTCGCGTCGGCGATGCTGCCCGGGCGCAGGCCGTCGCCGAGCGAGAACGCGACGTCGTAGGCCTTCATGATCTCGCAGATCTCCTCGAAGCGTTCGTACAGGAACGACTCCCGGTGATGCGCGAGGCACCACTTCGCCATGATCGAGCCGCCACGCGAGACGATGCCGGTCACGCGCTTGGCGGTCAGCGGAACGAACGGCAGGCGTACGCCCGCGTGGATCGTGAAGTAGTCCACGCCCTGCTCGGCCTGCTCGATCAGCGTGTCGCGGAACAGCTCCCAGGTCAGGTCCTCGGCGACGCCGCCGACCTTCTCGAGCGCCTGGTAGATCGGCACGGTTCCGATCGGCACGGGCGAGTTGCGCAGGATCCACTCGCGCGTTTCGTGGATGTGCTTGCCGGTGCTGAGGTCCATCACGGTGTCGGCGCCCCAGCGGATCGCCCACACCATCTTCTCCACTTCCTCGGCGATCGAGCTCGATACCGCCGAGTTGCCGATGTTCGCGTTGATCTTGACGAGGAAGTTGCGGCCGATCGCCATCGGCTCGGATTCGGGATGGTTGAGGTTGTTGGGGATGATCGCGCGGCCGCGTGCGACCTCGTCGCGCACGAACTCGGGCGTCACGCGCGAAGGGATCGCGGCGCCGAACGATTGGCCCGTGTGCTGCTTCAGCAAATGGGCCTCTCGGATCGCCTCGATGCGCTGGTTCTCGCGGATCGCGACGTATTCCATCTCGGGCGTCACGATGCCGCGCCGCGCATAGTGCATCTGCGTGACGTTCATGCCCGACCTCGCGACGCGCGGTTTCGGGATGGATGGAAAGCGCACCTCGGCCAGCGACGGCGCGAGCGCGTGTCGGCGCGTGAACGGCGAAGTGAAGTCGGCGAGGCGCTCGCTGTCGCCGCGCTCCTCGATCCAGCGTTCGCGCAGCGCGGGCAGGCCGGCGGCGAGGTCGACGCGATAGCCCGGATCGGTGTACGGGCCGGAGGTGTCGTACACCGCGAACGGCGCATTCTTCTCGGCACCGAACATCGAGGGCGTGTCGGCGAGCTGGATCTCGCGCATCGGCACGCGCAGGTCCGGGCGCGAACCCTCGACATGGATCTTGCGCGAGCCCGGGATCGGGCGCGTGACGGATCCGGAGAGTTCCGCCGCCTGGCGCAGCAGTTCGGAAGGGAGCGCATTCATCGGGCTTGCCTCGGCTTCAGTGGTGATGTCCGCGCGATGGGCACGGGCGTCGCGAATTCATCGCATGCCGAAGCGGGGCGCGGACCGGCGCACGAGCGCGCCGCCTGCCACGAAGCTCCCTACGCCGGTACCAGCCGGATCAGGTTCGAAGGGACTCTCTCAGCCGACTGCCGTCGGCACCCCCGCTTCAGTGTGCCATTCAATCATGTTCGGAGAGGTCAGGCCAGTCGCTGGCCCGCTGTTCCACGCGAGGAAGATCTCGATGCCACGCCGCCCGCGACGGTTTCACGATCCGAACGCTCGCATGGAAACGCTCGGGGCTGAAGCCGGCCCCACGAGCGCCGCGCTGCCGAGCGCGAGCATACTGCGACGACGCCGCACCCGGCGGCGTCAGTGGAGAATCCACATGGCAGCCAGGACATGACCATGAGCCTTGTTCCCGCCGCGTTCCGCTCGTTGACCGCGTTGCTGCTGATCGCTCCGCTTGCGCTCTTCGCAGCGGATGCGAGCGTCAAGCTGGACTGGACCGACCCCGCCAAGTTCACGGACACGCGCCAGAGCATGTGCCGCTCGACGATCGGTCCCGAGGAGTGGCTCGGCGAGCTC
>DAIOWG010000260.1:0-4806 GCA_036758645.1 Dokdonella sp.
ACCGGCCGTTCCTCGACCGGGAACAAGGGCTCGCCGGTCTCGCGCTGGAACGCGCACACCTGGCCGGTCTTGGTCAGCTGCACGACCGCCGGTACTTCCCCGCCGTCGCGCGAAAGGTCGACGAGCATCGGCTGCGAGGCGACGTCGTAGTCCCACAGGTCGTGGTGCACGAGCTGGCGGCCCCAGACGAATGCACCCGTTGACGCGCGCAGGGCGACCAGGGAGTTCGCCCACTGGTTGTTGCCGCTGCGCTCGCCGCCGTAGAAGTCGGGGCTGGCCGAACCCGTCGGAATGAACACGAGGTCACGCTCGGCATCGACTGCGAGTGGCGCCCATGCATTCGCGGCGCCGGTCCAGCGCGCCTGCTGCGCCTCGACTTCGGTGAACTCGGGATTCGCCGCGTCGACCGGCACGATGGCACGGCGCGGGATCGGGTCCCAGTGCCATGCGAGCCGCCCGCTGCGCACGTCGTAGGCGCGCACGACGCCGAGTTCGAGTGCGGTACCGCCGTTGTCGCCGATCGAGGAACCGATGATCGCGAGATCGCCCGCGATCGCGGGCGGCGAGGTGGCCTGGTACTGGCCGAGCCGCCGCTCGGTCGCACGCACGCCCTTGCCGAGGTCGACCTCGCCGTTGCGGCCGAACTCCGCGCAGCGCTTGCCATCCGCGGCGTCGAGCGCGAACAGGCGCGCATCGAGCGAGGCAAACAGGATGCGTCGGGCGCACCGGGCATCGGGCGCCGCCTTCGCATCGCGCCACCAGCTCACTCCGCGCGTGGCCATTTCGGAATAGTCGCGGCCACGGTCGACTTCGGCATCGAAGCGCCAGCGCAGACGGCCGTCGGCCGCACCGAGCGCGAACACCTTGCCGGTCGCGGTGTTGAAGTAGAGCGTGTCACCGACCAGCAGCGGCGTCGCCTCGAACGTGAGCGCATCGCCGGCGCGCGCGAAGCCCTGCCCCAGTTCACCGGTGCGAAAGCTCCATGCGAGCTCGAGGTCGCCGACGTTGGCCGGCGTGACCTGCGCGAGCGGCGCGTGGCGCTGGCCACGTCCGTCGCCGCCATAGGCGGTCCATTCGAACGCCGACGGTTCCGCGGCGAACGCGATCGTGAAAAGCGGCAGCATGAAGCAAAGCGATACTCGCGATCGGCGCATGGGTTCCTCCAGGTGCGGCCGATTCGAGCTCCGCGACGTCCCGCACGCAAGCCCGATGTGACGAACGGGTCCGCGCGTGACGCGAGCGGGACCGCCAAGCCGTTTGCCGTCGTGGGAGGGGCTGCAGTTCCGCGCTGCTCGCACGATCCATCGGGACCGATGTCCCTCACCGCCGTCAGCCTCGACAGCGCCGTTTTCGCTGTTGTGGGAGGGCTCCAGCCCGGGCTTTTCGCACGCACCATCGGAGCTGGAGTCCCTCCCGGAACTTGTCGGCACCATCACCCTCGACTGCGCCGGATTCGCTGTCGAGGAAGGCGCTTCCGTCCCGGGTTCCCCGCCCGATCCATCGGGACTGGAGTCCGTCCCACGAGACATCGGCTGCCGGCCTCGACTGCGCCCACTTCAGCCGCCGAGCGCGCCCACCGGCAGCAGCGCGCGGTAGCGCCGACTCAAGAGCACCTCGCCGCCATCGCGCAGCGAGAGGCGCTGGTCGCCATGTCCGCACGGAGTCGTCGCGACGATGCTGTCCGCGCGCACGAGGTGGGAGCGATGCACGCGCAGGAACTCGAGTGGATCCAGCCGCTGCGCGAGGCGTGACAACGTCGCGCGAACGAGGTGGCGCGCGTTCGCCGTGTGCACGACGACATAGTTGCCGGCAGCCTCCAGGCGCTGGACCTCGTCGATCGGCACGACCAGCGAACGCCCTTGCCGGTGCACGACGAAGCGGCGCAATCGCGGCACGCGTGCGAGCCCGCCCGCCAGCCGTCGCAGCGACTCGTCGCCGGCATCGGCCTCGCCGGGCGCCTGCATGCGGCGTTCGACCAGGCGTGCGGCGACGCGATCGAGGCATTGCGCGAAGCGCGTGCGATCGAAGGGTTTGAGCAGGTAGTCGAGCGCGCCGACCTCGAACGCGCGCACCGCGTGCTCGTGGTAGGCGGTCGTGAACACGACCAGCGGATACGGCGGCGACGCGCGCGCGAGCAGGTCGAAGCCGTCTTCGTTGCCGAGGCGTATGTCGAGGAACACGAGATCCGGCGCGTGCGCGCGCAGCAGTGCGAGCCCGCCGGCGACGTCTTCGGCTTCGGCGACGATGCGCCAGCCCGGGTGCTGCGACAGCAAGCGGCGCAGGCGCGCGCGCGCGGGCGGCTCGTCCTCGACGATCGCGATGCGTGCTTCAATCATCGACGGGCAGGTCGAGCCGCACGCGGGTCCCGCCACCGGGGCGCGCGAGGATGTCCAGCGCGTGCGCGTCCGGATGGAGGAGCGCGAGGCGGCTGCGCACGTTCGCGAGGCCGGTGCCGTCGGCAGTCTCTGGCGCGAAGCCGGCGCCGTCATCGTCGACCGTGCACCTCAGGCGCGGACCTTCGCGCCGGATCGACACCACGACGCTGCCGCGCCCCGACGCGAGCCCGTGCTGGAACGCGTTCTCGACCAGCGGCTGCAGCAGCAGGCGCGGTATGCGCAGCGCGCAAGCGGCGGGGTCGACCTCGATGCGCGTCTCGAGCTTGCCGCGGAACCGCTCGCGCATGAGATCGAGATAGCGCCCGAGCCAGGCGACCTCCTCGGCCACCGAGACCTGCGTGCCGCCCGACTCGACCAGCGCCGCGCGCAACAGGCCCGCGAACGCCGCGATCATGCGGTCGGCCGCCTCGACGTCCTCGTGCATGCGGTTGGCGATCGCATTGAGCGTGTTGAACATGAAATGCGGCTCGATCTGCGCGGTGAGCTGTGCCAGGCGTGCTTCGCCGAGGTCGCGCTCGAGCCGCAGCATCGCGAGTTCGCGCTCGCGGCGCCGGCGCAGCGCGCGAATGCCGACGCAGGCGGCCGCGATCAGCGCATAGCTGATCAGGTCCTTCTGCAACTCGTAGGCGTAGCCGAGCAGCGGGTCGCCGAAGTCGTAGGATCGGCCTTGCGACAGATACACGAGCTTGCGGATGCCGACCATGCCGGCGGTATGCAGCAGCGAGAACACCGGCACCGCGAGCAGGTGCGGCCACAGGCGGCGCGTCCAGCCCGCGCCCGAAAGCGGGAATCGCCGCTCGAACGCGGCGATCGCAAGTGCGAGCAGCGCCATCACCGCGGCGCTGCTGAGCTCCCAGGTCATCGGCTCCCATGGCGGGATCGTGCTGCCGCTGTTGCGGTGGCCGATGATGACGTTGATGCCGAGCCAGGTGCCGATCGCGAACCAGGCCGTCGCGTAGGCGAGCCAGCCGCGCCAGTGGCGGATCGATGATCCCTGCGGTTCGCCGATCATGCGCGTGCCTTGCCGCCTTCGTCCGCTGCCGTCGTTCGAGCCGTGCTGACCTTGTTCGCGTGTTTCGTGGTCCGGGCCATCCGGCTCGGGCGCGTTGCCGCGCCTGTGCGCCGATTCGTCACGCTCGCCGATCGGCGAGCGTCGCCTGCAGCTTCTTCGACAGGTTCGCGTGCACCAGCTCATAGGAACGGCGCACGTACGCGGCGAGCTCGTCGCGGTCGAAGCGCTCGGGCTCGGTCACGCTGATCCAGAACGCGCGCGCCATGTAATGCGCGGGCGCCATCCCGGGCTGGTCGCCGAGTTCGAGGAAGCGTTCCGGATCGACCTTGAACGACAGGCGGCCACGCTCGGGCCCGATCGTGCACATCACCGCGAACATCTTGTTCGCGACGCTGTAGACGAGATCGACTTCCCACTTGACCGAATGCGTGACGCCGGGCCAGCTGCCGCACAGCGCCTCGAGGTCGGCCTCGCTCATGCCCGTCACCGGCTGCTCCATCCCACCCCCGTTCAGCTGCCGGCGTGCGGCGGTCCCGCGACGCGTCGTCGCACTGCGGATGCCGAACTGCGGCATCATGTCCTGACCCAGGTCAATCCGCGATCGCGCGGAATGACCGAAAATACGCGGTTCACAGCCTTGGTGCAGCATGCCGAACACCGAAACCTACAATGACCACGTGGTCCGACTGTTCCTGCTCGCCGCGGCGATCTGGGGCATCGTCGGCATGGGCCTCGGCGTTTTCGTCGCGGCCCAGCTCGCCTGGCCTTCGCTCAACTTCGACCAGCCCTGGCTCACCTTCAGTCGCCTTCGCCCGGACCACACCTTCGGCGTGATCTTCGCGTTCGGCGGTTCGGCGCTGATGGGCACCTGCTACTACATCGTGCAACGCACCGGCCACACGCGGCTGGCACTGCCGCGGCTGGCGAACCTCACGTTCTGGGGCTGGCAGCTCGCGTGCGTGCTCGCGATGGTGACCATACCGCTCGGTTTCACCCAGAGCAAGGAATACGCCGAGGCCGAGTGGCCGATCGACGTGCTGATCGCGGTGGTGTGGGTCAGCTTCGGCACGGTGTTCTTCGGCACGTTGCGGCGCCGGCGCATCCAGCACATCTACGTCGCGAACTGGTACTACGGCGCGTTCATCATCGCGGTCGGCCTGCTGCACATCGTCAACAACCTCGTGCTGCCGGTGTCGCTGTTCAAGTCGTACCCGATCTACTCGGGCACCGTCGACGCGATGGTGCAGTGGTGGTACGGCCACAACGCGGTCGCGTTCTTCCTGACCGCGGGCTTCCTCGGGATGATGTACTACTTCGTGCCACGCCAGGCGCAGCAGCCGCTCTGGAGCTACCGCTTCTCGATCGTCAATTTCTGGGCGCTGATCTCGGTCTACATGT
>DAIOWG010000261.1:0-3539 GCA_036758645.1 Dokdonella sp.
CATGGAGTCGAAGCGTCGCCGGTTGGATCATCGCATCGGCTGCCTCGACTCCAGGCCTTGCCCCGCGCTCAGGGCGAACGTGACGCGTCAGTCGAGCCCGTTCGCGAAGATCCGGTCGCGCAGCAGGCCGACCGCCGAGAAGTCGGTGTTCGGCGGCACGGTGCCGACCAGCGAGGTGCCCGCGACGATGATGCGGTCATTGCGCAGCGCGATCGCGTTGGCGAGATCGTTGGCACCGTCGAGGTTGACCAGGCTGTAACCGGTCGGCGGATTGAAGCCGTCCTGATCGGTCGAGCCGTCCGGCAGGAAGCGCGTGACGTAATAATCGAGCGTCGTCGCCGGATTCGAGTTGCCGCGGATCGTGCCGGCGACCAACAGGTTGCCATTGGCCTCGAGTACGGCGTCATTGAACGTGAGGTCATGCCCGGTGTTGTCGACCCGGTAGCCGGATCCGCCCGTTCCGAAACCTGCGCTCGGCGTGCCGTCCGGCTCGATGCGCGCGACGATGCCTTCGTACAACCCGCTGCCTGGTGCAGATTCGATCGAACCGACGGCGATGACCTGCTGGTCCAGCACGATCTGCGGATGGCCGGGTTCGAGCAGGACCTTGCGGAACCCATGGTCGCGCGTGGTCTGGAACGGATACAGCACGGCGAATCCCTCGTCCGCGAACGTCTCGTCGATCTTGCCGTCCGGGTCCATGCGCACCACGAGGAAATCGGTGTCGCTGAAGCCGGAGAGGACGGTGTCGCCCGCGGCGACGATCTTGCCATTCCTGGCGATCGCAATGGAGCGCAGCATCGAGGAATCGCTGTTCGGCGTCGTGTAGGAGTTGCGGCCGGTGCCGTCGTTGAATGCGGCGTCGAGGTCGCCGTTGGTGTCGAGGCGGGCCATCGCCCAGCGCGTGATGGCGGCGCTGTAGTTTGCGCTGCCAGCCAGTACCACCTTGCCGTCCGGCTGGACCGCGATCGCCCCGAGGACGTCGGCCTTGGTACCGCCCTGCCCGTTGAGGTCGAACGCGACCTTCACGCATTGCAAACCGTTCGGAAACGCATCGAGCGAGCCGTCGATGTCGAAGCGGCACAACGCGAAGTCCTGGTTGCCGTTCGTCGTCAGCGTGCCACCGACGAGCAGGCGACCGTCCGGCGCGATCGCGGCGCTGACGCCGGTCAGCGAGAAGCCGAGTTGCTCCGGGGCGACCACGAGGCCCACGTCGTCGGGGCCGTAATTGGTGTCGAGCGTGCCATCGGCGCGCAGTCGCGTGATCGCGATGCGCTGGCCGTCGCTCGTCATCGCGACGCCGACGAGGTAGGTGCGACCGAAGCTGTCGACGACCGCGTCCAGCGCGACATCGAGCGGATTGGCGGGCGCGGTGTCGAACGCGACCATCGTGATGCCGTCGGTGCCGAAGTTCGGGTCGAGCACGCCGTCGGCGGGCTCGGCGGCGACCTGGCCGGCGGCGAGGGCAAGCAGGGTGGCGGCGGCGACGCCGCGCAGGCGTTGGTTGAGCAGGTTCATCGCGATTCTCCGTAGGATGCGAGCGGCTGGTGGCCGATGGACGCAGCGCGCCGATCGGGTCTCGACTGCACGTACGGCAAGCCGGTGCGGGAGGGATCATTCGCGGATCAAGGCGCGCCCCCGCTAGAATCGTCGCATTCAGCGAGGAGCAAGCCGGCATGGCGAACAGCGTCGAAGTGAAGGTCCCCGACATCGGCAACTTCGATGGCGTGCCGGTCATCGAGATCCTCGTCAAGGTCGGCGACACGGTCGAGAAGGACCAGGGTCTCGTCACGCTGGAATCGGACAAGGCGACGATGGAAGTGCCATCGAGCGTCGCCGGCGTGGTCAAGGAAATCCGCGTCAAGCTCAACGAGCAGATCGGCGAAGGCGCGGTCGTCGCGGTGATCGAGGCCGCGGGCGCGGCTGCTTCGCCAGGCGCTGCGGGCGGCACGGCGGTCGCGGCGAGCCCCGCGCGCGCGCAACCCCCGGCCGCGCCGGCACCCGCAAGCACGACGTCCGCATCCGCTGCCGGCACGCCGGCGAGCGGGGCGTCCGAATCCGGGCGCAAGGCCGACATCGAATGCGCGCTGCTCGTGCTCGGCTCGGGTCCGGGCGGATATACCGCGGCGTTCCGCGCCGCCGACCTCGGCCAGGACACCGTGCTGGTCGAGCGCTATGCGGCGCTCGGCGGCGTCTGCCTCAACGTGGGCTGCATTCCGTCGAAGGCACTGCTGCATGCCGCGCGCGTGATCGACGAAGCCGCGCACGCGGGCGACATCGGCATCGAGTTCGGCACGCCCAAGATCACGCTCGACAAGTTGCGCGCGTACAAGGACAAGGTCGTTGCGCAGATGAACGGCGGCCTCGCGGGCATGGCGAAGCAGCGCAAGGTGCGCGTGCTCGAAGGCAGCGGGCGTTTCGTCTCGCCGCATGAACTCGAAGTCGAGACGAAGGACGGCGCGAAGCTCGTGCGCTTCGCGAACGCGATCATCGCGGCCGGTTCTCAGGCGATGAAGTTGCCGGGCTTCCCGTGGGATGACCCGCGCATGATGGATTCGACCGATGCGCTCGAGCTCGCCGACATCCCGAAGAAGCTGCTGGTCGTCGGCGGCGGCATCATCGGACTCGAGATGGCCTGCGTGTACGAGGCGCTCGGCAGCGAAGTCACGGTGGTCGAACTGATGGACCAGCTGATGCCGGGCGCCGATCCCGACCTCGTGCGTCCGCTGCAGCAGCGCCTCCAGAAGCGCTACGCGGGCGTGCATCTCAAGGTCAAGGTGGCGAAGGTCGAGGCCGAGAAGAAGGGTCTCAAGGCGACGTTCGAAGGCGACAAGGCGCCCGAGCCCGCGTATTTCGATCGGGTGCTGGTCGCGGTCGGACGCGCGCCGAACGGCGCGAAGATCGGCGCCGAGAAGGCAGGCGTGAACGTCACCGAGCGCGGCTTCATCCCGGTCGATCGCCAGATGCGCACGAACGTGCCGCACATCTTCGCGATCGGCGACCTCGTCGGCCAGCCGATGCTCGCGCACAAGGCGACGCATGAAGGCAAGGTCGCGGCCGAAGTCGCCGCGGGACAGAAGAGCGAGTTCGTCGCGCGCGTGATTCCGTCGGTCGCCTACACCGATCCCGAGATCGCATGGGTCGGGCTCACCGAATCCGAGGCGAAGAAGCAGGGCATCAAGGTCGGCGTCGGCAAGTTCCCGCACGCCGCCTCGGGTCGGGCGGTCGGCATCGGTCGCACCGAAGGGTTCACGAAGCTCTTGTTCGACGAAGACACGCACCGCGTCGTCGGCGGCGGCATCGTCGCGCCGAACGCGGGCGACCTGATCGCGGAAGTCGCGCTCGCGATCGAGATGGGCTGCGAAGCCGCCGACATCGGCCTCACGATCCATCCGCACCCGACGCTGTCCGAATCGGTCGGGATGGCGGCCGAGGTGTACGAAGGCACGATCACCGACCTGTACGTGCCGAAGAAGAAATGAGCCCGTAGGGTGGGTCGCAGCCGCGCAGCGGCGAGCCCCACCATCGCGTGACTTGAG
>DAIOWG010000261.1:3639-4791 GCA_036758645.1 Dokdonella sp.
CCGTAGGGTGGGTCGCAGCCGCGCAGCGGCGAGCCCCACCATCGCGTGACTTGAGTGTCGACGCACGCGCGGCGACGTGCGGTGGAACTCGCGCGGCAGGCTTCTCTCGCACGCCGCCTTCATCGGCGCGCTTGCGTTCCACCCTACGTGGCGGGTGCGTCAGCCCGCGCCGCGGATCACCACCGACGTCGCATCGATCTCGAGCTCGCGTGCCGCGGCTTCCTTCGCGCCGTCCTTCGCGAGGTGCGCGAGTTCCTCGGCGCTGCGCTGCTTCTCGGCGAGCGTGCCGTAGACGACCGCTTCGCCGCGCGCATCCTTCGGGACGCTGAAGCCGTGCTCGTGCATGAGCACGCGCGCGAATTCGCCCTGCTCGCCGGAGAGCACGAGCCAGCACCCCTGCGCCTGGCACACCGAGGTGATGCGCCCGCTGTAGGCGCCGGCCTTGCCGAGATGTTCGGCCGGGTTCGCTGCGGCGACATCCATCGGCACGGCTGCGGGCCGGGCTTCGGGAAGGATCGCTCCGTAGACCGCACCATCGACGGTCTGCTGCACGGCTACGGGTGCACCGGGCGCATGCTCGTGCCCGGCGGCTGCGTGGTCATGGGCGGCGGCGGTGCCGGCGAGCAAGCAAACGCAGAGTGCGACAGCGAAGCGCATGGTGGGGACTCCGATCGTGAGGGCAGTGAACGACGATAACCCAATGCGCGGCACCGGGGCGTTGCCGTGGCTTGCACGCGGCCTCGCATGGATTGTCGAGCCGTCGAGCGGAGCGCCGGCCGACCTTCTTTCGCAGGCTGGTCGCGCGCAGCGCGGCCGGCCCGTGGGCGCCATGGGCAAGAAGCGCCGGCCGACCTTCGGTCGTCCATCCTGCTGAAGGTATGGCGCGTGGCTACGCGCCTTCCGCCGACAGCATCGCGTCGAGGCCGGACTGATCGAAGCCCTGGATGTGTCGGCCGTTGATCAGGATCAGCGGTGTGCCGACGCCGCCGTTCTCCTTCCACTCGCGCCGCGCCACGGGCGAGGCGTCGATGTCGCGCTCCTCGAACGCGACGCCGCGCTCGTTGAAGTACGCGCGCGCCTTCGCGCAATAGCCGCAGTCGCTGGTCGCGTACATCACCACTTTCGGCGGCGCGACCGCGCTCGCCGTGGCCG
>DAIOWG010000262.1:0-4771 GCA_036758645.1 Dokdonella sp.
CGGGTGGGCGAATGTCCCGGGCGTGCGTTCCGATGCATTCGCAACGCGGCTGGTCTACTCGCGTTCCGACGCCGTTTTCGCTGATGGCTTTGAATTGGATACCGCCCGCCAGCCCGGCGTCAGGTAATGCCTTCGTGCGACCCAGGGAGTGGCTGCCGACTGGGTGATCCGGAATGTTCCCTGCAGCTCGTCATCGTCATCGCGCCGCTGCGCTCGATCGTTGCCGTACGCGTTGGCCCGTATGTCGCGGTGGGTGTAGAGCGGAGGGCAACTCGTCGGCATCGTCGAGCCTCGACCGCGACTCGATCCTGCGCGAAGCGCGCGGCGAAATCCTGCGCCGACTGCGCGGGTGATCCCGCCAGTCGGCCCGCACAAGGACGTCCGATTGCCCGCCACCACGCGCTCGGCCCGAAATGCACACTGGTTCACACCCCGGTCGTGGAATGCCGCGCAGTAACGGCCGCGCGTGCCGCGGCAGAGTGGCGCCTCGACCGGGATGGGAGGCATCATGCACAGGCGCATTGCCATCGGGCTCAGCATGGCGCTGGCGCTGGCCGTCGCGCGACCGGCGATGGCCGCCGACGGCGACATCGATTCCACCTTCGGCACGGGCGGCGTCGCCGCCACGGGCATCTCGAATGCGAGCGGCGGCGTGTCGGCCTGCGGACCGGTGGTGCAGCCGGACGGGAAAATCCTGATATGCAGCACCGTCAACAACGTATCCACCGGATCCGATTTCTTCGTCGCGCGCTTCATGCCGGACGGCGGACTGGACGGTGGATTCAGTTTCGACGGCCGCGTGACGATCGATTTCGATGCGGGCGATGGCGCGGATACCGCGATGGGAATGGCGCTGCACGCGGATGGACGCATCGTCCTGGTGGGGGCGACACAACCGGATGCGTCGAGCCAGGGCCAGGACTTCGCGATCGTGCAGTTGATGCCTGATGGCTCGCTCGACGCGGGCTTCGGCGGCGGCAGCGGGAAACGCACGGTCGCATTCGATCTCGCAGGCGGAACCGGCAGCGACCACGGCATGGACGTCGCGATCACCGCCGACGGGCGCATCCTCGTCGCCGGCACGGTGGCGCGCAGCCAGGGATCCGATTTCGCGCTCGTGCGCCTGCTCGCGGATGGCACGCCCGATGCGTCCTTCAACCTGACCGGCAAGGTCACGCTCGATTTCGACCTGCCGGCAGGCGATTCGACCGACATGCTGAGGCGGATCGCACTCGACGACGATGGACGGATCCTGCTGGTCGGGCTCGCCGACAACGGTCCGGCGAACGCGGATTTCGCGCTTGCGCGGTTGCTGGCGAACGGGCAGCCCGATGCGAACTTCGACGCCGACGGACGCACGACGGTCGGATTCGACCTCGGCGACACCGACTCGGACCAGGGCATCAATTTCACGCTGCAACGCGACGGACGCATCGTCGTCGTCGGGCCAGCCTCGGTCGGCGGCGGCGGCAACACCGACATTGCGATCGCGCGATTCCTGCCAGACGGTTCGCTCGATGCCGGTTTCGGCATCGGCGGTCGCACGCTGGTGCCGTTCGACCTCATCCCGAACGGGCAGGATCTCGGCCTGGCCGTCGTCGAGGAAGCAAACGGGCGCCTGATGCTCGCGGGCGCGGCCCAGCAGTCTGCGGCCAGCCTCGCGGGGGCCGTTGCACGCCTCAAGCCCGACGGCACGCTCGATCTCGCGTTCGGCAACCAGGGCAAGCGCAGCTACGCGCTCGGCCTGTCGGCGGCTGATTCGCAGGCATTCCTCAATTTCGCCTGGCAGGCGTCGCGCCTGCTCGTCAGCGGCATCGGCGTCGTCGAGCCGCTGCCCAATGGCATCGACAACTTCGTCGTGCGACTGGACATCGACCTGCTGTTTGCCGACGGATTCCAGTAGGCGCCTGGCACGTCGGCGCGCGCTTTTGCGTTAGACGGGATCACGGGCGCCATTCCGATTCGCACGAGGGGACGAAGATGCACCATCGACATCGCGCAACCCGCACCGGCCTCATCGCGATCGGCCTCGTCGCGATCGGCCTTCTCGTCGCCGACGCGCAGGCGCGCGACGGCGACCTCGACCCGGGATTCGGCATCAATGGCGTGGCCGTCGTCGAAATGGGAGCATTCTCGACGGCGTTCGGACTCGCGTTCGCACCGGATGGGCGCATCGTGCTCGGCGGCACCATCAGTGCCGGCGCGACCGGCACGGACTTCGCGGTCGCACGCCTGACCCGCGATGGCGACCTCGACTCCGCCTTCAGCTTCGACGGGTGGACCACGGCCGCGATCGGCACTGGCGAGGCCTACGACGGAACGTTCAACACGATCGTCCAGGCGGACGGCAAGATCGTCTTGATCGGCGAGGGCCCCGATACCGGCGTGGCGCTCGACGACAGCGACTTCAAACTCGCGCGTTTCAACACGAACGGCACGCTCGACACGAGCTTCAGCGGCGACGGCAAGGCGTATGTCGAGTTCAACCTCGGGGGCGACGATGAGGATCGGGCCCTCGATGCGGTCCAACTCGCGAACGGAAAACTCGTCGTGGTCGGTTCGGCCGATGTGGGTCCGAACGACACCGATATCGCCGTCGCGCGCCTGAATGCGGATGGCAGCCGCGACACCAGCTTCGACTCGGACGGACGCCTGACGTTCTCGTTCGACCTCGACCCGAACTTCCCGGACGACATCGCGAGCAGCATTGCGATCGATGGCGCGGGCAACATCCTCATCGCCGGCGCCGCCGCGAACGGTGGCAGCAGCGCGAACGATTTCGCGATCGCGAGGCTGCTTCCGAACGGCTCGTTCGACCCGAACTTCGGCGGCGACGGGCGCGTGACGGTCGCGTTCGACCTCGGCGATACGCTCGAAGACACCGCACTCGAGCTCGTGCTCGCCCCGGACGGCTCGATCTTCGTGAGCGGCGGCGTCAAGGCCAGCGGATACGACTTCGCGGTCGTCAAGCTGCAGCCGGACGGCACGCCGGATCCGGGCTTCGGCACCGGCGGCAAGGCCACCGTCGCGTTCGACCTCGGTGACGACAACCACGACATCGCCTACGGCGGCACGCTGCAGCCGGACGGCAAGTTCGTGTTCGTCGGATTCGCAGGCGTTCCGACGTCCGACATCGCGCTCGCGCGGCTCGACGCCGACGGCGAGCTGGACCCGAGCTTCGGCTTTGCCGGCAAGCGCATGATCCCGCTCGACATCGGCGGCAACCTGAGCGACGCGGGTGTGCGCGGTCGCATCCAGGACGGATACCTCGTCATCGGCGGCGTCACCGCGACCGCGAGCGCGGATTCGAACTTCATGGCCGCGCGCATCATCATCGACACGCTGTTCGACGACGGTTTCGACTGATCGCCCGGAGCGCCGGCGCGCGTCGCGATGGCCGGGGACCTGCGAGGTACCCCACGGGGACCGCATCCACAGCGGCGCGTCGGGACCCTACGGATCCGCCTGCAGGAACGCGCGCACCGCGCCCGGGTCGAACGGCCAGTCGAGTTCACGCGTGCGCTCTTGGTCGCGCAACACCGGCACGCGCGCGCCGTAGCGCTGTTCGAGCACGGCGTCGCCGTCGATCCACACGGTCTCGAAATCCGGCGCGCCCGCAGCCGCAAGGACCGCGAGCGACTGGTCGCACAGCGGGCAGTCGTCGCGCTGGAACAGGGTCAGGCGCATCGCATCCGGCTCGTTGGGGCACGCGTACGGGTTGTGCGCGGCGACGGCGTAGAATAGCGGTTCCTCCCGCACGTACCGCGCCATGGCCGTCAGCGTCTTCGACCTCTTCAAGATCGGCATCGGACCCTCGTCTTCGCACACGGTCGGGCCGATGCGCGCGGCCGCGCGCTTCGTGCAGCGCTGGCTGGTGGAGAACGGCGAACTGCATCGGGTCGCGCGGGTTCGGGCCGAGGTGTTCGGCTCGCTCGCGCTGACCGGACGCGGGCACGGCACCGACAAGGCCGTGCTGATGGGCCTCGAGGGCCACTGGCCGAACGAGATCGACCCCGACCTGATCCCGGCGGCGCTCGAACGCATCCGCTCGAGCAAGCGCGTGCGCCTGCATGGCGCGCACGAGATCACCTTCGACGAGAAGCGCGACCTCGTGATGAACAAGCGCCAGAAGCTGCCGTTCCACACCAACGGCATGCGCTTCACCGCCTACGACGCGACCGACGACGTCATCGCGACGCGCGACTACTACTCGGTCGGCGGCGGTTTCGTCGTGAACGAGGACGAAGCCGCGGAAGACCGCATCGTCGCCGACGAGACGCCGCTCGCACATCCTTTCCACTCCGGCGACGAACTGCTGCGCCACTGCGCGGACAAGCGCATCACGATCGCGGCGCTGATGTACGAGAACGAGCAGGCTTGGCGCACGCGCGAGGAGATCGATGCGGGACTCGACGAACTGTGGCGCGCGATGCAGTCCTGCGTCGAGCGCGGGATCCGATCACCCGGCACGCTGCCGGGCGGCCTGCACGTGAGCCGGCGCGCGCCGGCGCTGCATGCGGAACTGTCCTCGCGCCCGGAAGCCGCGATGCGCGACCCGCTGACGACGCTGGACTGGGTCAACCTGTACGCGCTCGCGGTCAACGAGGAAAACGCGGCCGGCGGGCGCGTCGTGACCGCGCCGACCAACGGCGCGGCCGGCATCATCCCGGCGGTCGGGCATTACTACGAACGCTTCATCCCGGGTGCGAGCCAGCAAGGCATCCGCGACTACCTGCTGACCGCGGCCGCGATCGGCATCCTGTACAAGGAG
>DAIOWG010000263.1:0-2279 GCA_036758645.1 Dokdonella sp.
CCCACAGGGTGGGCTCCTACGGCACCGATTCGTAGGAGCGCACCCTGTGCGCGATGCGCGGGAATGCCAACCGCCCGCGTGCAACCGGTTTGCTGCGCGGATCGCCCACAGGGTGGGCTCCTACAACGCACGATGTCGTGTAGGAGCGCACCCTGTGCGCGATGCGCGATGCGCGATGCGCGATCAGCTCGCGGCGAGGAAGCCGAGATCAGCGGTGCCGAAGCGGCCAATGTTCGGGAACACCGTCGACATCTCGCCGGGCGGCACGCCGTACCAGCGCGCGATCGTCGCGGCGTACTGGTCGACCGCGATCTTCGGGATGATCTGGCCCCAGCCTGCATCGTCCGGGCCTTCGACCGCGAGGTTCGGCATCGCGCCGTAGATGCGCCGGCCGTTGACCGCGCCGCCGAGGATCAGGTGGTGGCTGCCCCAGCCGTGGTCGGTGCCGTCGCCGTTGATGCTCGAGGTGCGGCCGAATTCGGACGCGGTGAAGCTCGTGACCGCATCGGCGACGCCCATTTCCGATGTCGCCGCATGGAACGCCGCGAGCGCGCCATCGAGTTCGGCGAGCTGCGCGGCGTGGTCGACGAGCTGGTTGTCGTGCGTATCGAAACCGCCGAGGCCGACGAAGAAGATCTGGCGCTGCATCTGCAACGGGCTGCGCACGTGGATCAGTCGCGCGACCATGCGAAGCTGGCGGCCGAGGTGCGTGTCCGGGAATACCGTCGCGAGCGCGGGTTCGCCGTCGAGCGCCTCGTTGATCATGACCTCGTTGTCCATGGAGCGACGCATGATCGCCGCGTACTGCCGCTGCAGCGCGTTGCCGTGCGTTGCGTCGCGCAATGCGAGGAACGCGTCGCGCCGCCCCGGCGGCCAGTCGTCGACGAACCAGACGCCCTCGGCGCCATTCTGGCCGACGAAATACGGCACCACCTCGTCTCCGGCCTGGAACACGTTCTCGCCGTCGATCGAAATGTTCATCGAGAGCTGCGCGTTCGGATTGGTCTCGTGGAACATGTCCGCGAGCCGGCCGCCCCAGCCGCGGCGCGTGTTCGCGTCGGCGTTCGGGCGCTGCCAGGTCACGGTCTGGTCGCTGTGCGAGAACAGTTGCGCCGGCACCGGAACCGTGCCCGCCTCGTACTCGGCCTTGGTGATCGGGTAGAGCAGCGGACCGACGTTCGACGCGATCGCGAGTGGCGAGCTGCCGGCCTGGTTGAACAGCGCGCGCAATTGCGGCATCGCGGGCGAGAAGCCGTACTGCGAGCCGTCGCTCGGCGCGACCGACGGATTCAGCGACAGCAGCTCCGCGGCCGGGATCGCGAGTTCGCCGCGTGCGGTGTCATAGGCGGTACGCGCGGCGCCGCTGATCGGCGCGAGCATGTTGAAGGCGTCGTTGCCGCCGTAGAGATACACGCAGACGAGCGCGCGGTAGTCGTTGCCGAGCAGGATCCGGCTGGATTTCGTCGCGGCGTGCGCGATCGAAAGCTTGCCCGCGAAGCTCGTGAACATCGCGGAGCCCGCGGTGGCGCACAGGGCGCGCTGGATGAAGTCGCGTCTTTTCATGGCGTCACCGTTCGATCGCGTATTCGGGGGAACTCTGGATCAGCCACACCGCGTCCTGCACGCGTCCGCGCAGGTCGTCGTCGTCGTCGTCCGGACGGCTGCCGATGTAGTCGACCAGCGTATCGAACATGTGCGTCGACATCGTGCGGTTCATGAACAGCAGGTCGTAGCGGTCGACGAGGCGCACCGGATCGGCTGCATGGTCGAGCTCGGGTTCGAGGTCGACGAGGATCGCCTCCGGGTCCTGTCCGGGCTGGCCGCGCCAGTTCCAGTACACCTTCGAACCGAGGCCGTTCGCGACGCTCGCGATCGTGGTGTCGGTCGTGATCTGGAACTCCGGCGCGTCGAGCCCGAGCGTGGAGAGTTCGCCGGGCGGGCGGTAGTCGGGCAGGAAGAAGTTGAACACGGTCGGCGAACTCAGCGGATTCTGGCCGAGCCAGGAGTTCCACCACTCGCGGTAACGCCCGTCGTCGGCGCGGCCGTCGAGCGCGCGCCACAGATGCGAGAGGCGCAGCAGCGGTTCACGCAGCTTGCCCTTGTTGCTCGCGAGCGAGGGCAGGGTGCGCGCCTCGGGATCGAGCAAGATCGCCTCGACCGTCGCACCGAGGTCGCCGCGCACGCCGATGCCGTTGTTCGCGAACACCGCCGCGACGCGACCGACATAGGCCGGGCTCGGGTTGCTCGTGACGAGGCGCTTGATCAGGTGGCGCGCGACG
>DAIOWG010000263.1:2289-4752 GCA_036758645.1 Dokdonella sp.
TGTTGTCGAGTGCCGCGTCGAGGTTGCTCTCGGCGGTGCCGCCCGCGGGCAACACGCCGCCAGGCAGCGTGACGCCCGGATAGACGAGCAACTGCTTGTTGTCTTCGCTTGCGTGGTACTGCTGCCACGGCTCCATCGGAACGAGCCAGTACGCGTCCCAGCCGGGTTCGGGCCAGTCGACCGGACCCGACGGGCACCATTCCCATTCCCACCACTGGCCGCCGTCCGTGCGCGGACAGTTCGCATAGTTCCAGCCCGTGAACACGTGCGCGAAGCCGCGGATCGTGTCCTGCGTGTAGGTCGGCACCGGCTGCCCGCCCGCGAGCACGGGCGTGCCGTCGGGATTGAGCTGCACGAGGCCGATCGAGAACAACTGCATGATCTCGCGCGCGTAGTTCTCGTCGGGGCGGATGTTCTGCTCCGGATCGGGCTTCCTGTTCTTGAACATCGACAGGTAGTGGCCCATGACCGGGCTCAGCGTGACCTGCTCGAGCAGGTCGCGGTAGTTGCCGAACGCCTGGTCGACCAGCAGGTCCTGGTAGTTCGCGAGCGCGATCGGGTAACCCTCGATGCCGCCACCCTGATCCGAGACCACGAGCAGTTCGCTGAGCGCAAACGCGACGCGCTGGCGCAACTGGTCGGGACCCGTGATCGCGCGCAGCCACCACACCTCGTGGCGATGGTTGTGATAGATGTCCGAGCCCTGTGCCGCGAGGTCTTCGAGGTAGGGACGGTGGTGGCTCGGCGGCAACGCGAACTGCTCGTCGAGCCAGGCGTGGTAGCCGATCGCGCGCAGGCGCTCGATCTCGGCGAGGCTCGGGCCGAACGTGGCCTGGGTCAGGAAGCGCGCCGAGGCCGCATCGGAATGCGGGCCCTCCGACGCATCGTCGAATCCGGAATCGAATACATGATTGCCCGCGATCGCGACGGGCGCGAGGCAGATCAGCGCAGCGGCGAGCACGCTGCGCGGCAGGACGGTCCGCATGCAAATCTCCCTGGCTTTGACCATGGCGGGGCGTGCGGCGACACTAGTCGTGCGGCAATTGCGCCATTGTGAGGCGAGTCACAGGATGAATCCATGAGGCCAAGGAATCCGATCGGCGGCATCCTGCTCGCGATCGCCGGCCTCTGCGCGGGCGAGGCGCATGCCCTCAACAACTGCCTCGAAGCCGACTTCATCGACTACCGCGGCGTAGCGGTGCTGATCGTCGCCAACGACATCCCGCTGCAACCGCACCGCTACCGCCCCCGCTGCGCCACCGTCAGCGAAGGCACCACGATCGTCTTCCGCGCGGTCCCGAACTTCGGCTCGCATCCGCTCTACGGCGGCCTCGTCAGCGGCGGCGTCGCGACGATCGATCCCGAAAGCCCGATCGGATCGATCACGAGTGGTGAGGAGGAGCAACGCACCTTGTTCGAGTGGGGCGAGTTTCCGTACTTCTGCGACTTCCACTATTCGATGGGGATGATGGGGTCGGTGCGGGTCGTGCCGGAGTTGTTTCGGGATGGGTTTGAAAGCGGGGCTTAGATCGAAGTCCCTGCGCACAAGGGCCACATGCAACAGGCATACGCTCGAACTCAGGGTCAGGAGAGGACTCGAACCTCGGTTCTATCTCGTTGAATAGGCGAGATATTGCCAGTTTGTGTATGAGAAATACCCTTGCCTATACCCGCAAGCCGTCTCGGCAGGCGATTCCCGCCTTGTAGGAGGATTTCCTACGCCATCCGTCGCCGTATTCCTACATGAACACGCCAGGCGCCGGAGCGAGAATCTCCGTGGCTGCTGCGCCAAAAGTGGCGCGGGTCTTGCAGACGTTCTGGAGTACATCCAGTAGGGGAGTGGGGCATGCCTAGGATCAGCGAGATGGGGGCGGCAAGCTATGGCCCGTAGAACGAGCTTCATCAGCGCACTTGCAACGGCGCATGCCCGGTCGGTTCGCGACGCCCATGCCAAGCCGCGGCACCACGTTGCTCAAGTGCGCAGGGTAGAACAAGCGCGTGCAGCGGCAGCCAGGGCGGATGCGGCGGAGCAGCGGGCGTACGAGGCGAGTATTCGCGCACATGCGGCGGCTGAGCTAAGGGATGCCAAGGCTCGCGAGCGAGAAGAGCGGGAGGCTGAACGCCAAAGTCTGCGCAAGGCAAAGGATGAATGCCGCGCAACTCGCGATCAACTCTTGCGGGCGCGGGTGCTCCCCGATCCGCCAAGCGCTACTCCAGGATCTCATTCGGCACTGCAACTGACCATTGAACCATCTCGTGCTATGCCTAGCGGCAGTTGAGTGACTACACGGGCGAGATCACCTTGGACGCCGAGCATTGCCGAATCGCAAGCCAAGCCCGGCAACGAACGTGAGGAAAACGGCCAACAAGGTCATCGCCGCGGTGGAATTGGTGGACACGAGTACCGGCACAGGATCGCCTCGCCGAACCGTCACAGCAGCCCGATCGTTGTTCGGGTCAGAG
>DAIOWG010000264.1:0-4746 GCA_036758645.1 Dokdonella sp.
CGAGCGCGTCGTCAATGCGCTGGTCGAAGACCGGCGCGGCCGGCTCTGGCTCTCGGTGCCGCGCGGCGGCCTCGTGCTGGTCCATCCCGACGACGGCACGGCGCAGGAGCTGCCACCCGACGCGGGCTCGGGCAGCCCGCCCGACGCAATCGCGACGATCCTCAGCCTCGACCGCTCGGGCCTGCTCTGGATCGGCACGCACGAGCGCGGGCTGGCGAAGGTGGATCCGGAAGGCACGCCGTTCCTGCACGTCGCCGAAGGCGATGTCGCGCAGTTGCGCACCGCGACCAACTACGTACGCTCGATCGCCGAGGAGGTCGATGGCAGCCTCTGGCTCGGCACCGAGGCCGGACTCAAGCGCTACGACCCCGAGCGCAACCAGTTCGAATCGTGGTCGGACCTGCTCGGCGCACCGGCGTCAGCGGACCCGCAGGTCGCGGTGCACGCGATCGCGCGCGCGCCCGACGGCACGCTCTGGCTCGGCACCAGCAAGGGCGCCGCGCGCGTCGATGTGCGCTCGCGCCGCCTCGAGGTGGTCGCGCTCGATGCGCAGGCCGCCCAACCCGGCGGCTCGCGCTCCGAAGTCCGCGCGCTGCAACTCGCGCGTGACGGCAGCGTGTGGATCGGGACGATGCGCGACGGACTCGTGCGCCACGATCCGGCGACCGGACGCAACCAACGCTGGCGGCGCACGGCGTCGGACGGCGCGCACGGTGGCCTCGGTGACAACCGCGTGCTCGCGGTGCACGAGGACCGCGCGGGTCGCATCTGGGCCGCGTCGATGACCGGACTCAACCTGGTCGACCCGAACAGCGGCGAGGTGCGGATCTTCCACAAGGATGCCGCCGATCCGCGCTCGCTCAGCGCGAACCTCGTACGCACGATCCACGAGACGGCCGATGGCGAACTCTGGTTCGGCACGCAGTCGGGCCTCAACCGGCTCGATGCGCTCGACCCGAGTGGCGCGCGCTTCACGCGCTGGCTGCCGCGCGACGGACTGCCGGGCGGCACCGTGTACGCGCTCGCGAGCGACGCGGCCGGGCGCATCTGGATCAGCACCAACCGTGGCGTCGCCTCGTTCGAGCGCAAGGGCGCGAAGTTCCGCACCTTCACGCTCGCCGACGGCCTGCAAGGCATGGAATACAACGGTGGCGCGGTCGCGACGCTCGCCGACGGGCGCATCGCGTTCGGCGGCACCAACGGCTTCAACCTGTTCGCGCCGCAGGCGATCGCGGGCAGCCGCTACGCTGCCCCGGTGGCGATCACGCGCGTGCAGGTGGGACCGCGCGAACTGCCGGTCGCACACGCGGGTGGCGTGATCGAGATGGACGCGGCCGACCGCATCGTGCGTTTCGAGTTCGCTGCACTGGACTTCGCCGCGCCCGAGCGCAACCGCTTCAGCTATCGGCTCGAGGGCTTCGACGACGACTGGGTCGACGCCGGCACGCGCCACGACGCGACCTACACCAATCTCGGCGCCGGCCGTTACCGGTTCCAGGTGCGCGCGGCGAACCACGATGGCTACTGGGGCGACGCGGTCGCGCACGCGCAGCTGCGCGTGGTCCCGCCATGGTGGGAAAGCCCGCTCGCGCGCGCGTTGTGGCTGCTGCTCGCGGGCGTGGCGCTGGTGTTCGCGTGGAATGCACGGCGGCGGCAGCGGCGGCGCGTGCTGGTGCACCACCTCGACCTCAAGGAACGCGAGGATCGCCTGCGCCTCGCGCTGTGGGGATCGGGCGACGACTTCTGGGACTGGGACATGCTCGGCGAGAGCATCGTCGTCACCGGTTCCGGCGACCTGTTCGGCGACGGCAGCCACGAGGAGAAGGTGCTCGGCAACGAGTGGTTCGCCGAGCGCATGCATCCGGACGACATGCCGCTGGTGCAGCAGCGCCTGCAGAAGCACATCGACCGCACCAGCGAGACGTTCGAGTCGGAACACCGGTTGCGCAACCACCGCGGCGAATGGGTCTGGTCGCTCGCGCGCGGCAAGATCGTCGAGCGCGACGCCGACGGGCGCCCGCTGCGCATGTGCGGGACCGCGCGCGACGTCACGCTCGAGCGTGCCGCGGAGCATGACCGCCGCGTCGCGCACGAGGTGATCCACAGCATGTCCGAGGCGGTCGCGGTGACCGATACCTCGCACCGCTTCATCAGCGTGAACCCGGCCTTCACGCGCATGACCGGCTGGCGCCGCGAGGAGGCGCTGGGCCGATCCGCTTCGCTGCTGGACTGCTCGCAGCATCCGCCCGAGCACTACCACGCGATCCGCGAGGAGCTCGCGCGCAGCGGCCACTGGCGCGGCGAACTGTGGCAGCGCCGGCGCAATGGCGAGGAATTCCTGAGCAAGGTGGAAGTGTCGGAAATCCGCGACGGCAGCGGCGTGCGCACGCACTTCGTCAGCGTGATCACCGACATCACCGATCGCAAGCGGGCCGAGCAGGAACTGCGCTACCTCGCCAACTACGATGCGCTGACAGGATTGCCGAACCGCACGCTGCTGACCGAACGCATCGGCCACGCGATCATCCGCGCGCGTCGCGGCAACCGCAAGGTCGCGGTGCTGTTCCTCGACCTCGACCGTTTCAAGCACGTCAACGATTCGATGGGCCATGCAACCGGCGACCGCATGCTGAAGGCCGCCGGCGGGCGCCTGCGCCAAGTGGTGCGTGAAGGCGACTCGGTCGCGCGGCTCGGCGGCGACGAGTTCACGGTCGTGCTGGAGAACATCGGCAGCGCGGCCGAGGCCGAGCGCGTGGCGGAGAAGATCATCGCCGCGTTCGAGGAGCCGCTGGAGCTCGACAACGGCCAGGAAGTGGTGATCTCGCCATCGATCGGCATCGCCTTGCACCCCGACCACGGCCAGGTGCCGAGTGATCTGCTGAAGTTCGCCGACACCGCGATGTACCAGGCCAAGGACCACGGCCGCAAGACGTGGATGGTCTACACCGAGGCGATGGATGCGGCCGCGCGGTTGCGCGCGACCACGGTGGCGGCGCTGCGCAAGGCGCTCGAGCGCAACGAGCTGTCGCTGGTCTACCAGCCCAAGCTGAGCCTGCTCGACAACCGCATCACGGGCGTCGAGGCGCTGCTGCGCTGGCGCAGCGGCGACCTCGGCAACGTCTCGCCGGGGGTGTTCATCCCGATCGCCGAAGAGACCGGGATGATCGTGGAGATCGGCGACTGGGTCGTCGCGCAGGCGTGTGCACAACTGGCGCGATGGCGCGACGCCGGCGTCCAGGGCATCACGATGTCGATCAACGTGTCGGTCGCGCAGTTGCTGCGCGGCGACCTGATCCAGCGCCTGTGCGACGTGCTGGCCGAGCACGACATCGCGCCGAACCTGCTCGAGCTCGAGCTCACCGAGAGCATGGTGATGGCGAACGCCGAACAGTCGATCACCACGCTGCGACGGCTCAAGGCGATCGGCGTGACGCTCGCGATCGACGACTTCGGCACCGGCTACTCCTCGCTGAGTTACCTCAAGCGCCTGCCGATCGACACGCTCAAGATCGACAAGGAATTCGTCGGCGACATCACGACCGACCCGGACGACGAGGCGATCACCGCGACCGTGATCACGATGGCGCATTCGCTCGGCCTCAACGTGATCGCCGAAGGCGTCGAGCGGGCCGAACAGGTCGACTACCTGCGCGAGCAGGACTGCGACGAGGTCCAGGGCCACTGGCTCTCGCTGCCGCTGCCTCCGGATCAGTGCCTCGCGTTCCTGCGCGAGCGCCTCGGACAGGCGCACCCGGCGGTCGGGGAACGCGGCTGAGACGCGCTTGCGGCGCGGGCCGGCGTCGCTGTTCGCACTCCGGGATTCGGGCTATATTCGGCGCATGTCCGTGCATGAACAAAGCCTGCTTTCGATCAGCCAGCGGCTCGACCGCCTGCTCGAGCTGTGCCGCACGCTGCAGGACGAGAATCGCAGCCTGCGCCACAGCCAGGAGCAGCTCGCGACCGAACGCGCCCAGTTGCTCGCGCGCAACGAGCAGGCGCGCTCGCGCATCGAGGCGATGATCATGCGGCTGAAGTCACTGGAGCAGAACCAGGCATGAGCGACGGCGCGAACGAGCCGGTGGCGGTGATGATCCTCGACCGCGAGTTCTTCGTCGCCTGCACGCCGGAAGAGAAGCCGGGGCTGGTCGCCGCCGCACGTTACCTCGACGAGAAGATGCGCGAGATGCGCGCGGCCGCGCGCGGCGTCGGCATGGATCGGGTCGCGATCCTCGCCGCGCTGAACATCAGCCACGAACTGCTCGGCGAACGTGAACGCGGCTCGGACGAGTCGCGCAAGCTGGCAGAGAAACTGCAAGCGCTCGATTCCAAGCTTGATGGCGTGTTCGGCGCGTCGGTACAATAGCGACAGGCGTCCTCTGCGGTGCCCGGCAGCGCACTCTTACATATTGCCTTGTTCCTATAGACGACCCCGGGACGGCGAAACGCGCGCCCTTGTGCATGTCCGCCTCGATGCGGAAAGCCTGAAGGCGCCGCCAGCCCTCCCACCTGATCCCCGGGATCAAGGTCGTTCGATGCGCACCGACACCCGCGGAGGATGCCGTCCTTTGCTCCGGGCGGCTCGTAGGGTGGAACGCAGCGCCCGCGCCGATCCGGAATTCGCGGGCACTGCGGACGCGAGTTCCACCGCCGGACCTTGCGGGCTCCGCGCCTGCAAGAGAGCTTCAGTCCGATCGTTCGCGCGAAAGGCTCGCGACTGGAGTCTCTCCCACGGCAACGCGCACCGCT
>DAIOWG010000265.1:0-4724 GCA_036758645.1 Dokdonella sp.
CGGCGCGAGCTGCGCGGATGGCTCTACTACCCGGCGGCCGAGGCGACGGGCGCGAGTGGTGCCGCGCTTGATCGCGCGTGGGCCGAGGCGTATCGGCCGACGCTCGTTCGGCGCATCGGCGGGGCCGCGGCCGACGCGATGTTGCAGGCCACCTGGCATGCGGCCGAGGGTGGCATCGCGGCGCCCGGTCGCTTCCCGGTGCTGGTGTTCGCGCATGGCTACCGACAGTTGCCGACGAACTACAGTGCGCTGATCGAAGCGATGGTCGCGCGCGGCTACGCAGTGCTCGCGCCCGCGTCGCCCGGCGTCGCGGACGTGGTGCTGCTCGAAGGCGGTCGCATCGCGGAACGGCAGGGTCTCGCGGATGACATGTACGACCTCCAGGCGGGCGACATCGCGTCCGCGGTCACGGAGCTGGCTCGGCTCGATGCGGCGGATGGCGAGCCGTACGCGGGTCACCTCGACCTGTCGCGCGTCGGCGCGTTCGGTCACTCGCTCGGCGGCGCAGCCGCGGTGCTTGCGGCTGCGCGCGTGACCGCAATTCGCGCGGCCGCGAATCTCGACGGCGACTACTCGGGTCCGGCCGAGTCGGCGCGGCCGCGGGTGCCGCTGCTCTACGTGACGACGCAGCCGCCGAACCGCGAAGCGGCGCCGCTCGATGCGTGGGATGACGAATCGAACGAGCGTCGCCGCGCACGGATCTGGCAAGGCATTGCCGCGGGCAGTCCACGCGCGTTGCGCGTGCGAATCGGCGGCATGTTCCATTCCAATTTCCAGGACGATGCACTGCTGCCCGCGCAGGCGATCCCGCCGAAGCTGCGTGGGACGCGTTTCGGTTCGATCGACGGCGCGCGCGGCATCGACCTGTCAGCGCGCCTGCTCGCGGCGTTCTTCGCCGCGACGCTGGACGGGCCTGCGGCCGAACCGATCGAAGCCGTGGTCGCCGAATGCGGCACCTGCGACGTGAAGCTGGCCGGCAGCGACGCGACGCGCTGACCGCGAATGAGGTCAGGTTCACTTCCCGAGCGCAGGCGCTTGCTCGAGCGCGCGGCCGCCCGCCCGCGTGCCCGCGAAGCCGCGGGTCCTGGCCTCGACAACAGCGCGCGAACCCAACCCGCTTTTGCGCGAAACTATCCCCATGAATCCCCCAGGCCTCTCATTCCTCGCAGGCGGCGGCGAGGTCGGCGCACTGATGCGGTCCGCCGATTGGGGCGCCACGCCGCTCGGGCCGGCGGCGGCCTGGCCGGCGGCGCTGCGCACGGTGGTGGGCTTGATGCTCGCCTCCAACCAGCCGATGTACATCGCGTGGGGACCGCAGCGCTCCTTTCTCTACAACGACCATTACGCGCCGTTCCTGGGGGACAAGCACCCGGCTGCGCTGGGCCGCGACCTGCTTTCCGAAGTCTGGCCGGAGATCCGCGGCCAGCTCGAGCCGCTGGTCGAGGCGACGCGGATCGGCGAGCCGGTGCAGGTGCCGCGGATGGAGCTGGCGCTGAACCGCCACGGCCGCCTCGAGGAAACGCATTTCTCGTTCTTCTTCGCGCCGATCCGCGAAGAGAACGGCACGGTCGGTGGCCTGTTCGGCTGCTGCAACGAGATCACCGAGCAGGTATGGGCGGAGCGCCGCCTCGCGCTCAGCCTCGAGCGCCACTCGCGGGTGCTGAGCAACATGGACGAGGCGTTCCTCCTGATGGATCGCGACTTCCAGGTGCTGGAGGTCAACGCGCGGACGGAGCGCCTGCTCGAGCGCCCGCGTGAAGCGCTGGTGGGCGCGACGTACTGGGACCTCTATCCGGGCACGCGCGAGTCCGAAGTCGGTCGCGTGTACCGCCAGGTCCTGGCCGAGGGGCAGCCCGCGTCGCTGGAATACGCCTACGGCGAGGCCGACGGAAAACCGCGGTGGTTCGAGGTGCGCGCGTTTCCCACCGACGAAGGCATGGCGGTGCTGTTCCGGGACATCACGCAGCGGCGCCTGGAAGCTGCGCATGCTGCGCTCGCGGCCGAGCGTGTGCACCTGGCCCTGGAAGCCGGCGCGATCGTCGGCACATGGATCTGGTCGATCACCGACGACCGCATCACCGGCGACGAACGCTTCGCGCGCTTGTTCGGACTCGATCCGCGCGAGTGCGAAGCGGGCCTTGCGCTGTCCACCGTGATGCAGGCGATCCATCCGGACGATCTCGACCGGGTGCGCGCCGCGATCGCCTCCGCGATGGCGCGTGGCGGCGCGTATTCCTGCGAGTACCGTGTGCGCACGCACGACGGATCGTATGAGTGGGTCGAGGCCAATGGCCGCGTCGAACTCGATGCGGCAGGCACGCCGGTCAGGTTCCCCGGCGTGCTGCGTGACCACTCCGAGCGGCGCCGCGCCGAATCCGAGCGCGACCGCGCCACGGTGCTGCTGCGCAGCTTCATCGAGGCGGTGCCCGGCGTGGTCTATGCCAAGGACCGCGAGGGCCGCCTGATCCTCGGCAACCGCGGCGTCGCCGAACTGCTGGGTGTGCCGCAGGAGGCTTATCTCGGCCGCACCGATCGCGAACTGCTGGCCGACGCCGCGCAGGCGGAAGCGGTGATGCGCAACGATCGCCGGATCATGGACTCCGGCGTCGCCGAGCAGGTCGAGGAAGAGATCCGGCTGGCCGACGGCACGCCCGCGTGGTGGTGGTCGCACAAGGCGCCGATGCTCGAGAAAGGCGAAGTGGTCGGCTTGATCGGCGCGTCGGTGGACATCACCGACCGCAAGCGGATCGAACACTCGCTGCGCCTCTCCGAACAACGCAACGCACTCGCACTCGACGTTGCACAGCTCGGCACCTGGACGCTGGACCCGGCCACGCGCGCGCTCGGCATGGACGCACGCACGCGGCAGATCGCGGATGTCGACGCGGACCGCGACGCGTTCACGCTCGACGACCTCGCGCGCCGGATGCATCCCGACGACTGGCCCGCCGTGGAGCGTGCCCTGCACGCCGCTATGGCCGCGGGCGGAGACGGCGTGTTCGCGCAGGAGCTCCGCCTCGTGCTTGCCGATGGGCGCGAGGTATGGGTGCTCTGTCGCGGGCAGCGCGTGGGTGGGTCGATGATCGGCACCGTGCTCGACGTGACCGAGCGCCGACGCATGATCGAATCCCTCGAACAAGGCGACCGGCGCAAGGACGAGTTCCTCGCGATGCTCGCGCACGAGCTGCGCAACCCGCTCGCGCCGATCGGCACCGCGGCGCAACTGCTGCGAATGGCACCTGGAAACCACGCTGCGGTCTGCAAGGCGGCCGACATCATCGCGCGCCAGGTGGGGCACATGACCCAGATGGTCGACGACCTGCTGGATGTATCGCGCGTCACCCGCGGCCTCGCGCAGATCGAACAGGCGCCGGTGGAGCTGGGCGAGGTCGTTGCAGCGGCGGTCGAACAGGCCGAGCCGTTCCTGCACACGCGCAGGCACCACTTGCTCGTCGAAGGCGCGTCCGCAGGCATGCGGGTGATCGGCGACCGGCACCGGCTCGTGCAGGTCGTGTCCAACCTGTTGAACAACGCTGCCAAGTACACGCCAGCCGGCGGCACCATCGCCTTGTCCGTCGCGGCAACCGATGATGCGGTGCAGATCCGCGTGTCGGACAACGGCATCGGCATGGATGCCGATCTGGTGCCGCATGTCTTCGACCTGTTCACCCAGGGCGAGCGCACCCCCGATCGCGCGCAGGGCGGGCTCGGCATCGGCCTGGCGCTGGTGCGCAGCATCGTGCAGCTTCACGGCGGCCAGGTCTCGGCCAGCAGCGGCGGCAGCGGGCAGGGCAGTACCTGCGTCGTGACCTTGCCGCGCGTGGCGGCGCCGGTCGTTGCGTCGCCGACGGCGCCGTCGATCGCGGCGGATGCGCAATGCAGGAACGTGCTGGTGGTGGACGACAACGTCGATGCCGCCACCACGCTGGCCACCGTGCTGCGGTTGCTGGGCCACGACGTCAGCGTGGCCACCGACGGCCACGATGCACTGGCCCGGGCAGCGGAGCGCACCGACTGGCACGCGTTCGTGCTCGACATCGGCATGCCCGACATGACGGGCCACGAACTCGCGCAGCGCCTGCGCGAAGCCATCGGCGCGCATCCGGCGCGCTTCATCGCCCTCAGCGGATACGGCCAGGCCAATGACGAAGCGATGTCGAGGCAGGCGGGCTTCGACCACCATCTGGTGAAGCCGGCGGATGTCGGCGCACTTCACGCGATCCTGGTCGGCGGCTAAGAACGCTGCGAGCCTCGCGCAAGCACTCCGTGTAAGAAATTTCTTACACAAGACACTCTTGTACTGATCCGAAGTTTGTTGCCTACTCATCCCATCGACGCCACAGGGGGCGAAGATGGGAATCCATTCCGTTCCATGGCCGCACCGCCATGGATCGCGGCGCGTGCATGCCAAGCTGATCTGCCTTGCCATCGCTGGGCTCGCCGTCGCGGCGTGCGAGCGCCAAGCGGCGAACGAGCGCGTAGAAGAACCGCGCCCGCAGCAAGCAGGCCAGCCGGTCAATCCCGTGAAACTCGCGTCGCATCTGCATGCCGCACGGGTGGCCGCGGTCACCGGCAACAGCAAGGCCGCCGAAGAACACATCAAGACCGTCGCGACCGACCTCACACGCTCTGCGCGCATGCCCGATCCATATCGTCCTACCGATCACGAAGCGGCGCGCCTAGCCGTTCGATCGATCGAAGGCGTGCGCACATCGCTGTGGCTC